>JANQKN010000214.1 GCA_028281065.1 Flavobacteriaceae bacterium
GCTGTCGAAGCCTGGCACGTCGTTCAGGGTGTACATCCAGTCGAAGGAAACGGTCTCGTCGGCCGTCACGTTAACCGTGAAGTCCGTGAAGCCTTCCGTACCGGAACCGTTGTCGGAACCGATGACCATGGCCTCGAAGGTACTCGGCGCATTTGCAAGGAGTATCTCCGGGTCGATATCGGTGGTCCCGTCGGGCCCTACCTCGATGGTCACGTCCTGGCAAACCAGGATCGGTGCCGTTACGTCAAGCACCTCAACGGTGGCCGTACAGGTAGCGGTGTTACCGCTGTCGTCGGTCACGGTTACTTCTATACTGTTTATTCCTAGATGTGAACAATCGAAATCGATAGTTTCAGAGGGAGTCTCAGCGGTTAAACTTACATTGTCAAGTGCAAACTTAGCAGGTCCTGTAAAGTCTTCAGGAATCTGTTGCCAGTACGCAATACGGATATCTTGTCCAGCATAAGAGGAAAGATCTGCCGTCTGGCTTATCCATGCGTTGTCGTTATCGATAACTCCAGCGGTTACGGTTACTTGGTTCAATACTTCCAGTACATTGTCACTCAAGTCACGAACCTGTACTTCGTAGATTCGGTCTTGGCATCCTGTACAGAAGCTTGCCAAATCGTAGTCAAGGTTTTCATCCCAGGTAAGGGTAGCAGCAGTGATATCTGAAGGAATGGTCACATCCTGGAACAATACGGCTTCACCCGCTTCACCATCGAATCCGTTTCCAGCTAGCCAACCTCCATCGGTAGGTAGGGCGGCATCGAAGAATCCGTTTCCATCGTTGCTTTCGTAAGCATCCCAAGGCAAGAAGGGGTTGGGGTTGTCTATAGCTGTCCAGTTGCTTAAATCGGCCGTTTCGAAACTTCCGTTAAGCATTAGTTCAGTAGCATCAGTACCTCCAGTAGCATTGAAACCACAGGCTTCGGTTACGCTATCGATAAGATCGAGTGCATTAATGGTAGCCATCCCGTTGGCATCCAATTCAACCTGAAGGGTAGAAGAAGTAGGAGCCATAAAGGTTTGACCCGCGTTGATGTCTCCTGGAGAAGAAGCACTAGGTGCATTCCAAGTAAAGTTTCCACTGGCAGATCCCGTTCCTGTAAGTTGTAGGGACTCTCCAATAGGTGTACTTCCTGGTTCAGAAACGCCAATATCGGTAGAAGTCATTCCGTTGGCAATACCATCGGTTGCTGTGAAGCTTCCTTCGTAGCTTAAGAATTGAAGCACGCTTCCTCCTTGTGCCAAAACGATTCCGTCCGGCGATCCGTTTTGAATTCCTGCAATTGGGAAGTTAACGGCTCCGTATCCATTTCCTTCGTCATCGATAGTACCGGTAAGGGGTACTTCGTTATACTGTGCGCCACCATTTCCATTGTAAAGAACAAGGGTGTATGCACTTAAATCGGTTCCTGCAGGACCAGCGATTTCTATCGCCTCATCTTGATCGGCACCTGTATTGTCGTAGTGAATTTCATTAATGAAAACGGGCTCTCCATTAATTTCACCCAAACAGAAAATCTCTGGTGCGGTAACGTCTTCTACGGTTACGTTTACCGTACAAGAATCAACATTTCCACTGTCGTCGGTCACAATTAAAACTACTTCGGTAGCTGTGTAAGCCATTAAACCGGATACGGGAGTTCCCAATCCTGTATTTCCTATCAGGGTTGTTGCTCCAGTAGTTACATCGATAGTGTATACGTTACCTGGGGTTCCTCCTCCAGCTTCAGCACCATATAATAAACCGTTTTCAGCAAATTCGATACTTCCCATACCAGCAGGCAAGGCAGCGATGGCTGTAAATTCACCTGTAGTAAGGTTAATTGTTCCAAAATCCCCACCACCCGGGGTTCCTCCAGTAACTCCGTACATAATACCAGCTGCTTCATCATATGCCATTCCTCTCATGGTTGGAGCATTTACAAAAGGACCTATCGGAGTAATTACCCCTGTATTAATGTCTAATGTTCCTAAACTTCCTGTAGTAATGGAAGCTGTATACCAAACTCCTCCTACAACTTCGGCTCCTTGGATATCTCCAAAACCGGGGGATGTTGTAATGGGTCCTGATAATTCTTGCCCAGTATTGGGATCGAATAGGAATCCATATCCGCAACCATTACGGGACTGTGCCCAAGCTGTATCGGTGCTTTCGTCATAAATGATTTCACCAACTCCATCATCACAAGGAATCATTCCAGGGTTGTTAAAGCTGTTGCTAATAAGCGTAGCTACACCAGTGTTAAGGTCTATGGAAAAGTAATTTCCGACAACATCGGCACCGAAAAGGAAGTTCTGCGAAGGACCTCCTATATCATTACAATCCAAATCGGTTATGTTTAAGGATAGGTTTACGTTTCCACAATTATCACTACTTCCTCCATCAACTTCGGAAGGATCTAAAACATACTGTCCATTAGCATCCAATTGTATGGTAATGTCTTGACAAACGGCAATAGGGTCTTCGGTATCTTCTACAGTTATGGTAAAAGAACAAGAAGTACTGTTTCCAGCTAAATCGGTAGCTGTAAAGGTTACTGTGTTTATTCCAACGGGGAAAGCACTTCCACTGGGCAATCCAGCAGTTTGTGTTACGGTATCCAAGTCGCCGTCAGGATCGGTAGCAATTGCATCTGGGAAGGTGACAACAGCTTCACACAATCCTGGGGAAGCTGGTGTTACGATGTCGGCAGGACAAGTAATCATAGGGGGATTTCCGGTTCCTGCAGAAAATGTTTGTCCAGCATTGATGGATCCTGGCGATTCCGCCGCAGGGGCATTCCAAGTAAAGTCAGTGTACACATTACCGGTTCCAGTAAGTTGTAGGGACTCACCCACTGGGGTGCCTCCTCCTTCAGCAACACCAATATCGGTAGAGGTAACTCCGTTGGCAGGTCCATTGGTAGCTGTAAAGCTTCCTTCATAACTTAGGAATTGAACCAACACGGCTCCATTTACAAGGGCAACACCATCGGGTGCTCCGTTTTGGATTCCACTAATTAATTGACTCACGGCTCCAAATCCAGCGCCTTCATCATCTATCATCCCACTAAGGGCAACAGTATTGTAACTGGCTCCTCCGTTTCCATTGTAAAGAACAATGCTGTAAGTAGAAAGGTCCGTTCCGGCAGGACCGGCTACCTCTACAAACTCTCCGGTGTCTCCACCAGTGTTGTCATAATGAATTTCATTAATAAATACGGACTGTCCCATAGCGAGGAAGCCAGTAAATAGCAATAAAAAGGTTAAGGTAATTTTTCTCATTGAATTGAAATAATATTAATATAGTTTAAGGAGATCAAATATAAGACAAACCCTACAGGAATAGGGCGGTTTTCAGATTAAATTAATGTGAAGAATCTGAGGGGAATAATAAAGAAACGGTGGCTTTATGCCGAACGAAAACTAAGTTAACTTTTCCGTTAGCTTTTTGAAGACTTTTTTCGGGTTTTTACCTTCGTACAAAATGCCGTGGACAGCATTAATGATTGGGGTTTTTGCCTTTTTATTCCCTTTGGCCAGATTAAGCTCGTAAGCACTTTTGGTGGCATAATATCCCTCGGCTACCATGTTCATTTCCATTTGGGCACTTTTTACCGTATATCCCTTCCCAATCATGTTACCAAACATACGGTTCCTGCTAAAGGTAGAATATCCAGTTACCAATAGATCCCCCAAATAGGCAGAACCATTAATATCCCTTTTCATTTTATGGACTTTTTTCACATAGCGTTTCATTTCCCGAATGGCATTGCTCATTAACACACTCTGGAAATTATCACCATACCCCAAACCATGGGCAATACCTGCTGCCAAGGCATAAATGTTCTTTAGCATTGCGGCATATTCGGTCCCAATAATATCATCGCTGGTGGTACATCGTATATAATTGCAGGATAAGCTATCTGCTATAAAGGTTGCTTTTTTGGAATCGGCACAGGCAATAGTGAGGTAAGAAAGGCGCTCCAAAGCTACTTCTTCAGCATGACAAGGCCCGGTTATAACCCCTATGTCCTTAAACGGAATGTTGTAATGGGTATAGAAATGATCGCCTACAATAAGACTGCTCTCAGGCACAATTCCCTTAATGGCAGAGAAAATGATTTTTCCTTGTAGGGAAACATTCAATTTTTCGAGCTCTTTTTCCACAAAAGCGGAGGGAATTACAAAGATGAGGTAATCGGCATAGTCCACCAGTTCGTTGATGTTGCTACTCAACTTCAGCTTATTTATGTCGAACTCTACGGAACTTAAATAATTGGGGTTGTGATATTGGGTTCTTAGGTGTTCCAGTGCTTGTTCATTGCGCATGTACCAACCGATTTCATCCAAGTTTTCACAAAGCATTTTCACTATGGCGGTAGCCCAACTACCACCTCCGAAAACTGCAATTTTTGGTTTTTGAGCCATGTAGTGTTTTCTGAAAAGGTAAAAATACACAATTATCATGGCTCTGTGAATGATCCATCCTTTTTGAAGGAGCGAGCCATTTTGATTTTAATATAATTATTTGAAAAACAATTAATTATGATTTTGGCATACTTTTAGATTTGTCTTACTCGAACCCAAAAATCCAGATGATATGAGAGCACTTAAATTACTTTTCGGATTTATAGCATTGGCCACATTGTTTACTTCTTGTTATACGGAGGTAGTCGTAGAGGATACAACCATTGACCCAATTCCTACGGTAACCTTAGAAGAAGTGTTGAATTCCTATGAATTGTGGTATGTAGATATTAATCGTTCCAATGCCAGTGGAGAAATTCCCTTTATGCAGATCGCATTTACGCTTTCATTTAGGAATGGAAATGTAAAGGCAAACAACAATTTGGTTGGAATCGGGGATCAGGGGTATGGATTTGGAATCGATGTGGGATACTACGATACGTTTGGTGATGAACTGGAAATATCGCACGATATAGATGGTTTTCACACCTTTGAGGTTACCCAGCTGAACAATACGGAAATTGAATTGTATTACCGTCCGCTCAACCTACGTTATATATTGGTGGGCTACCAGCGAGCTAACTTCGATTACGATCTGTTGTTCTACGAAAACATCCACTATTTTGTACAGGAGTATACCGCCTGGGAAAAGATATACACCAGTCCCTATGGAGAGCCCAACGAGTTCGATTATGAGAATTTCTTGCAGTTCTTGCCTGGTGGAGGAGATGGGAACTTCCAGAGCTCCCAAGATTTGAATGGAACCGATATCTATAATATATACTGGGATTACACAGGTATTTTCAACATAGATGACGTCACGGGAGATTTATATTCTAAATATTTAACACTAGATTATGATTATCTGGGCAATGAATATTTTATTCTCGACGTTATTGATGATAGAACGATTGAATTGTTCCATGAGCCTTCGGGCACGCTGTACCGATTTAGAGGAAAAGGATACATTCAATACAAATTAGACAAAGGAGGAAAAATGCGCTTATCGAAAGCAGCTATTGCTAAGAAAACCAAGAAAATAAGCGTATTCTAAAAATATAAAGACTTTTGGTTGGTTATTTAGTTGAAACCGCTTGGACCCATTCTTCGAGTTCCGGCGGTTTCTTATTTGTAGAAGTTCATTTCGTCGAGATACTGCCAAACATTCTGGGGAAGCAAAGGGCGGATGTTCTTGCCTTCTTTAATACCGTTTCTTATAAAGGTTGATGAAATTTCCATGATGGGGGCATCAATCCTTGTGATCTTCCCGTGATCTTTAAACTGATGCTCGATGGTTCCTTCGGATATTCTTGGGTATACATAAATGGAATAGTTTTCCAAAATAACCTCGTAGTTCTTCCATTTATGAAAGCTTTTTAGATTGTCCTCGCCCATGATTAAACAAAAATGATACTGAGGGAATTTTTCATCCAATACCGCTAAGGTATTTACCGTGTAATTGGGTTGTGGAAGATTGAATTCTACCTTACTGGCCTTTATTTTTGGATACTCCTCCAAGGCAATCTGTACCATGACCAAGCGATGATGGTTATCTAATAGGGTTTTCTTCTTTTTGTGGGGATTATGAGGGGTTACCACCATCCATACTTCGTCCAAATCCCCGTACTCCACCATATGGTTGGCAATGGTTAGATGACCTACATGGATGGGATTGAAGGTGCCAAAGTAGAGCCCTATTTTTTTTGAAGGTTTCATTATTCCTCTTCTTCGGAACGGTTGTTTTTGGCAATGTGTTGTGCTACCAAATCCTCCGCTTCTTTCAATGCGTTTTCCAGCACATCGTTTTCTATGATAAAATCGAATTGCGGTGCCGTGGCCATTTCTACAGAGGCTTTGGCAATACGCATGTTTATTTTTTCGTCGCTTTCTGTCTTTCGTTTTTTCAAACGTATTTTTAACTCCTCCACACTGGGTGGGCGAACAAAAACTGCCAGGGTTTCTTCCGGGAATTTACGTTTTATGCGCAAACCCCCTACCACATCGATATCGAAAATTACATTCTTCCCCATGGCCCAAATACGCTCGACTTCTGTTTTTAGCGTACCATAAAAGTTATCACGGTATACTTCTTCCCATTCTAGAAAATCCCCGCCTTTCATGTGTTTTTTAAACTGTTCCAAGCTTATGAAATAGTAGTCTATTCCATCTTTTTCGTCCCCTCTAGGGGCTCGGGAGGTGGCCGAAATGGAAAATTCCAGATTAAGGTGTTCTTGGGATAACAGATGGCGTACTATGGTTGTCTTGCCACTTCCGGATGGGGCCGAAAATACAATTAACTTTCCTCCCTTCATTACAGTACGTTTAGTGCTTGTTCCTTAATTTTTTCGAGCTCGTCTTTCATCTGCACCACCAACTGTTGCATTGGGGCAAAATTGGCCTTGGAACCTATGGTGTTTATTTCCCTTCCTATTTCTTGGGAGATGAATCCCAGTTTTTTTCCGTTGGAACGCTGGGAAGAAAGGGATTCATTAAAATATTCCAGATGGTTTTTTAGGCGTACTTTCTCTTCGGTGATATCGTATTTTTCCAGATAGTAGATCAATTCCTGTTCAAAACGGTTTTCATCTACTTCCTCTTTTAGTTCAGAAACTGCTTTTCGTAAACGTTCCTTTACCGATGTAACCCTTTGGGGATCCATCTCGATAACTTGTTCCAAAAGAGCGGATATGTTAGAGATCCTTTTTTCGAAGTCTTTTCTAAGGGCTTCCCCTTCGGAACTACGATAGCTGTTAATGTCGACCAAAGCACTATCCACAGCATTCAATATCTGCCCAAATTCGTCTTCGTTTATTTCTTCACGTTCCGTTTTTAGGGCATCGGGCATTCTAACCGCCATTTTTAGTAGCTCGGTTTTATCACCATCTACCACTTTGGACAATTGCGAGAGGTATTGGTTTACCACAGCCTCATTAACCTTGGTGTTGGTTTCTTCTCCTGTGATTTCAACAAAGAGGTTGAAGTCTACTTTACCACGAACCAAAGAGGTGGCAATCCTGTTTCTGATCTCCAACTCCTTTTCCCGATAGGCACCAGGTACCCGGGCATTCATATCGAGGTTTTTGCTGTTGAGGGACTTTATTTCAACCGTTATTTTTTTATTGGCCAGTTGGATTATATTCTTCCCATAGCCCGTCATGGATTGGATCATACTTCAATTTTAACTGTGGCAAAGGTACATAATTCCAAATTCTGTAGGATTATCCTACTCCTTTGGATTTCCGAGGTGATCGAAATTTTTGTCCAAGTAACGTTCGGTAGCTACAAAGACTAAAAGGATAAGAGCCGTATTTCCTATGGTGGTACCCAAAATGTTGTAGTCTGGGGACATAAAATAAAGCACTGGGGGAATAAGAAAGCTATAAAGAGCAAACCGAATTGAGGTTTTTAAGGAATAGTCGTTGGCTGCCTTCCATATCGTTTCGTTTCGCATAGAACGAGTGGTTCGATACCCATAGAACCAATTTATTTTCTTAGGTGGAAACCTGTTAAAAATAAGGAACAAAAGAAGTATAAAGACACAATATCCTATACTGAAAAGAAATTGGTTTTCGGCAGTCATATAACTATTGGTCTAACAGGGACATACAATTGTTACGTCAGCTTATTCTACAATAAACTTTCCTTTCATAATACCCCAATGTCCTGTAAAACTACATACGAAATCGTAAGTTCCTGCTGGTGGGGCATCGAAAGTAATGGAAGTGGATTGTCCTCCACCAATCATTTTGGTGTGTACAATGACATCTTTCCCATCGTTGGGAATCCAATCTTTGGGTTTACCCGCATTGCCTGCTTCCAAACCAAAGATGGCAATGTCTACTCCTGACTTTAGTAGAACAAAATTATGCCCCATGATATCGATCGATCCTTTTCCTGTATGACGTAAGTTTAGTGTTACTTTCTGACCTGCTTTTACGCGGATTTCTTTTTTGTCGAATTGCATAAGGTCGTTTCCACTAATGGCTACGGTAATAGCGTTGGGATCGGATTTTTCGGCTTCTTTTTTGGTGCCGATCTTAATAGGTTCCTTTTCTTCTTCCTTCTTCTTTTCCCCTCCACAGGCAATAAGGGCTATGGAAAGTAAGAACACACAAATAAATTGAAATCGTTTCATGGTTTTGGTTTTAGCCTTGGTTTAAAAATTCTACGGCACGTTTCTCACTATAATACAGGGAATGAGACATATGGAACCCAACATGACCGCCGTGTTTAGGGGTTTCAAGATAGATGTTTTTTTGTTTTTCTGAAAGCTCGAAAGGATAGCATTTTTGGGAAAGAAAGCTATCGTTCAGAGCATTCAGGATAAGAACCGGAACGGTTACCTTGGGAAGAAAATACAACCCGCTGTTTTTTTCGTAATAGTCCATAGCATCCTTGAATCCATGGGCGGGTGCCGTATACAAATCATCAAAATCCTTTAGCGATCGGATGGATTTTAGCTGGGAAGCATTCATTAATTCTGGAAAGCGAACCATTTTGGTTTTGTACTTTTTCTTTAGGTGGTGCAAAAAGTTGGTGTAGTACACCCAATTCTGTCGTTCGGTTAGACACTGTAACGAACCTTTCAGGTAAATGGGTGCCGAAACTGCTACGCCCTTTGTTACTTCTTTGGGAAGGTCATCCCGCTCGCCCAAATACTTGATCAAAAGATTACCACCTAGGCTGAATCCTAAAAGGGCTATTTCGGAATACTGACCTTTGTCCAAAAGGTATTCAATTATGGTATGGAGATCATCGGTTTTACCCGCATTGTAAGAGGCATAAGCGTGATTGTCCTCACCACTACACCCTCTATAATTCACAGCACAGGCATCCCAATACTGTTCGTTGGCATGCTTTGCTTGGCCTTTCATATAGGTGCGTTGGGCATTTCCCTCCAGGCCATGTAATAGGATCACAATTCGTGAGCTCTTTTTTTCTGAAAAGGAGAAATCCAGATCCAGAAAATCATCATCGGGCAATGCTATGCGTTCCCTATGCTGGACCAATGAAGCGCCAGGCCTCAATTTTGCTGAATATATTGTTGCAAAGTGCATGTTTTTAAACAAGCCTTTGGCTTGGTAAGAAGAAGGTACTATGGGCATGTATGCAAAGTGAATGCTTTGGGTTTTTAAAGATAGAATGAATTCCAAAAACATAAAATTTTATTAATTAATTTTTTTGAAACGAACGTTTCAGTATATTTGTACTGCAATTTTAGTTCGAAATGCCAAGAAGCGAAGATTTTAATAGGGATGAGGTTTTGGAAAAAGCCAAGAATGTATTCTGGATGAAGGGATATAATGGAACTTCCATGCAGGACTTGGTAGATGCTATGGGTCTTAACCGCAGTAGCATCTATAATTCTTTTGGCAATAAAATGGAGTTGTACCAGCAAAGCCTTAAAAAATACCAAACCGATAGCGGATGTCTTTTCAATAAGGTAGAAGAGAAAAACCGTAATGCCATAGAATCGGTCGGGCTGGCTTTTTTGTATATGTTGGATGATATCCTACATGATAAAGAAGAGAAAGGCTGTATGATCATTAATTGCTTTACCGAAATGGGAAACCAAGATGAATCGCTTAAGGGGTTGTATGAAGCCAATCAAGAACATTTACACAATTTCTTTGAAACAATGGTGAAAAAAGGCCAACAAGATGGATCCATTAGAAAGGATGAAAGCAGCGATGCATTGGCCCACTATTTGGTGAGTGCCTTTCAGGGATTCCGTATTACGGGCTCTAGTGTGCGTGATCCCAAGATATTGAAAGGGATTATACAGAACATACTAAAAACAATAGCGTAAATTTTTTTAATCAATTTTGAAACGATCATTTCAAAAATAAATTCAACACAAATGGGAAAATTTGAAAACAAAACAGTAGTAGTAACAGGTGGTAATTCGGGAATAGGATTAGCCGCTGTAAAAGCATTTTTAAGGGAGGGGGCCAATGTGGTTTTTTCTGGGAGGAGACAGGATGCCTTGGATGAGGCTTCTAAAGATTTGGAAGGTAATTTTAAAGCAGTTTTGGCCGATCAGGCTAAGACAGGCGACAATAAAAAATTGATCGATGCTGCTGTGGAAACCTTTGGGAAGATCGATGTTGTTTTTGCCAATGCAGGGGTGGCACAGTTTGCTCCTTCGGATATGATTGATGAAGATTTCTTCGACAATCAGTTCAATATCAATATCAAAGGACCCGCCTTTTTGGTAAAGGAAGCGATCCCAAACCTTAATGATGGGGCCAATATTATCTTCAATACTTCCATTGTACATCAAAAGGGATTTGAAGGTGCTGGTGTATACAGTGCCACCAAAGGAGCCTTAAGGGCGTATGCCAGGGTATTGACCAGTGAATTGGCTCCGCGGAATATACGCGTTAATTCCATTGCCCCGGGACCCATTGGAACTCCTATCTATAGCAAGATGGATGGGATGACCGAGGAGCAGGTGCAGGAAATGGGAACCGCTTTTGCACAGCACGTACCTTTAAAACGCTTTGGAGAATCCGAAGAAGTAGCAGAAGGTGTACTATTCCTAGCCAGCGATGATGCGAGTTATGTAAATGGAATTGAGTTGGAAATTGACGGCGGAATGAGCCAGATATAGTAGACAACTTTCATGCAAATCAAAAAATCTTCCCAAAAAGGGGAGATTTTTTTGTTTAGTTAGATACCGATCGGTATCTTTGTCTCGTGAGAAACCCTGAAACCACAAAAAGTACCATTATTAAGGAGAGCGCGAATCTCTTCAATACCCAAGGTTACAAGGCCACATCCATTAGCGATATTACCAAAGCTACGGGTTTAACCAAAGGGGCTATTTACCGTCATTTCGAAAGTAAAAGTGATCTGGAGCAGGAAGCACTACGCAGTTTGGGGAAGTTGATGTTTAATGAATTGGGACAGTCCATTAGGGAGGCAGGGACCTTTCAGTTAAAGATGGAAGCTATCTTTTCCTTTTTTGAAAAATACATGGATACTCCACTATATGAAGGAGGTTGTCCCCTTATGAATGCTGCCGTAGAGGCCGATGATACCAATACAGCTTTACGACAACAAGCTTATAATATGTTGGCACAGTTAAAAGCTTCTGTAGAGAAATTACTGGTTAACGGTATTAAGAATGGACAGGTACAACCTGGGATAGATACTTCCCTGTACTGTACCATCATCATTGCTACGTTGGAAGGCGGGATTATGATGAGTAAATTGGAACGGAGCAAAGAAGCCATTTCCCAAACCATCGTGCATTTGCGAAAGCTGGTTGCGGATATGTCGATATAATATTTTTTTAAACCCAACGATACCGATTGGTATCTTATTGTCATGAAAAAACTAATCACCCAAACTGTAGGAACTTTTATCAACACTACGGCTATCTTGTTCCCAAAGTGGAATGCCGACTTTTCTTTTAACTTGTTGTGCAAGGTAAAGCGCGTGGGAATTTCGGAAAAAGGCAAAGAATTTTTTGAAGAAGGAACCCATACATATTTGGACGTGGACGGCCATTCTGCCGTATTGCACCAATGGGGACAAGGTCCTAAAAAAGTGTTGTTTTTACACGGATGGTTAAGCAATTCGCAGCGTTGGAGAAACTTTGTTTCCCATTTGGATCTTAACGAGTATACGGTTTTTGCTATGGATGCCCCGGGACATGGAATGGCCAAAGGGAAATTCCTCAATTTGGAAATATATCGCAAGGCTTTTGAACAAGTCCTATCAATAACGGGACCTATCGATACATTGGTATGCCATTCTTTAGGAAGTTTGGCAAGTGCCTATGCGCACTTGGAAGCTTCTTCACTTCCTGTAAAAAAGTACGTAATTACAGGTGCGCCCTCTGGAATGGATGCTATCTTTGTGTATTTTGAGAGGGTATTGGGCCTTTCCAACAAAGCCATAAAAAATCTGGAAGGAAAAATCAATGATGTTTTAAGGTTACCACACAGGGAGGTTTCTATGAAACGGTTTTTCGAGAATGTAACCGATCCATTGCTGGTGATCCATGAAAAGACCGATAAAGTTACCCCTTTTGCGCCCATTAGTATGGCTGTAAATGGCAGTTCGACAATAGAAACCTATTTTACGGAAGGGAACGATCACAATCTTAAAACCCCAGATGTCATAGAAAAAGTGATAACTTTTATAAAAAGATAAGCATGTATTTTAAAGAATTCGATGTTCGATGGAGCGACTTGGATGCCAACAGGCATTTGGCCAATAGTGCCTATATTAACTTTATGAGTCATACCCGTATGGGCTTTTTAATAGATCATGGGATCGACCATCGTGTCATGATGAAGTATGATATGGGGCCTGTGGTTTTTAACGAAAACATTTTCTATTTCAAGGAAGTGTTTCAAGGGCATCCCATTAGGGTAAGTTTCGAGTTGGGAGGTATGAGCGAAGACGGGATGTTTTTCAAATTTGTCCACAATTTCTATGATCATAAAGGCCGCAACCTAAGCTATTGTGAGATGCTGGGTGCCTGGATGGATCTAAAAACACGAAAACTCAGGTCTTTGCCCGAAGAGCTGTTGCCCTTATTGGACAAAGCTCCCAAGACAGACGACTTTAAGATATTGACCAAAGAGGACATGCGGCAATCGGGTCGTATGCCTAAAGACTTAGCATAAAAAACCTCCCAGTGGGAGGTTTTTTGTTTATCCTTGGTTAGGGACATCGTAGAAGAATTGTTCCCTTACTATTTTTCCATCGTTAACGGTATACACACTTATTTCGGCCATTTTATTGCGATGTCCACTGGGTTTGTGGGTAACGTCGATTTCGTGACGGACACTAAACCAATTTTCTGCAATAATGGGGTCACTCATATGGCTGTTGTGCATTTCGAAGGTTTCACGCCACCATTCCCCTTTTTTGGCAACCTCTTCCATCCCACGTGCAATGGGATTTTCGGAACTCCCTTCGGGTTCTATGCTCACGATATCCGGACTGTACAATTCTTGGTAACATTTTTCTTCCTGTCCGCTGTTACACCATGCTACTAACTTGTTAGCAATTTCTTCAGTACTCATTGTATAAGGTTTTTAATTAGTTGTATAAAGTTAGCAATAAGGAAGGTGAATTGGGTTATGCCTTTGTTAATCCTATATTAAAAAACAGACAGACTTGTCTGTTTTTGAAAAAAGATCCTATATTTGCCTTGTGAAACATTCTGAAGTACGAAATACGATTGTAAGGACTGCCTCAACGTTATTCTATGAAAAGGGGTATAACCTAACTGGGATCAATGAGATTATAGCAGAAGCCGGGATTGCCAAGGCTACCTTGTACAATCACTTTGCTTCCAAGGAAGATATTTGTGTGGCTTATATTCAGTATAAGAACCAGGTGTTTTTGCATGAAATTGGTGTGTATTGCTATGCAAAGCCGAAAGGGAATAAGCAAATATTGGGCGTTTTCGATTTTCTGCTTCAGTTCTTTAAAGGTGATGGGTTTTATGGTTGTTGGTGTTTGAATACCGTTTCTGAAATCCCCAGTGACAATGAAAAGATCTTGGTCGAAATTCAGAAAGAGAAGAACGAATTCCTGAAGTTTATTGATAAACTTATCGCAAATAATCGGGAAAATTTGAATGATGCGCAGGTATCATCCCTTAGCAAACAGGTTTATTTGCTATATGAAGGGGCAGTTGCCGAAAGTCATTTGCACAAACAGGATTGGCCCATTAAGATGGCCAAGAGTATGGCCGAACAACTATTGAATTAAAAAAATTTTAATCTAAAATAGACAGACTTGTCTGTCTTTATTTAATCTTAAATTATATACTATGAAAGAAATCGAAAGCAAAGTAGCAGTTATTGTGGGTGGTACCAGTGGTATTGGAAAAGCCGTTGCAGAACAACTATTGAATGAAGGAAACACTGTGGTGATCGTGGGTAGGAACCCGAATAAAGTAGCAGATCGCCTCAATCTAGTAAAGATTCAATCCGACATTACCGACAAAGACAGTCTTGAGCAATTGGTAGGAAGAATTAACACGTTGGATCGAGTTGATTATTTGGTAAACGCATCTGGAATTTTTGGCCCCAAGCCCTTCTTGGATCATTCAGTTGCAGATTACGATTCTTATCTGGATTTAAATCGGGGCTTCTTCTTTCTTACCCAAGCCATTGCCAAAAAAATGAAGGATACAAACGGAGGGTCCATTGTAAATGTAGGTTCTATGTGGGCCAAACAAGCAGTAAAGGCAACCCCTTCCTCGGCCTATTCCATGCAAAAGGCTGGACTGCATTCCTTAACCCAACATCTGGCTATGGAATTGGCAGATTATAACATACGCGTTAATGCGGTATCCCCAGCTGTTGTAGCTACTCCTGTATACAACAGTGTATTTGGCGGGCAAGAAGAGGCTGAAAAGGCACTGGAGGGTTTTCACGGCTTTCATCCCATTGGCCGTAATGGAAGCCCAGAGGATGTGGCAAATAGTATCCTCTTCCTCTTATCGGACAAAACTTCTTGGGTAACCGGTGCCATTTGGGACACGGACGGAGGAGTAATTGCCGGTAGAAACTAAATGTATTTTTTAGAGAGTGAAAACGGTCTAATCTTGGCTTTGGACCGTTTTCTTCTTTCGGGTAGATAAAAAGACACCCAAAAAAATCAATGCAGCGGCACCCAATCGCAAAGCATTTAAAGTGTCCGCTCCCGCCAGAATAGCAAAAAAAGTGGCCAACACAGGCTGTAGGTAAATAAAGGCCCCAATAGTTGAAGGGCTCAATTGCTTGAGGGCATAAATATTGAAAAGGTAGGTGAGATAAGTAGTTCCCACAACCACAAAAGCCAGCTTCCACCAAGCATTAAAATCGAGATGGACCCAATCTACCGCCAAAAACTCACTTCCTCCTATAGGAATGTTCATAAAGATGGCAAAGAGGAAGAAAAACTTCATAAGGGTAATGGAACTGTATTTGGCGACCAAGGGTTTTACAATAATAAGATAGATGGCATAGGAGGTCGCGTTGACGATAAAAAAGATATTTCCCAAGGGGATATTGGGCGCATTGGGTTGTGTTTTTTCACCAAAAAGGATAAGTAACAAAGCTCCTATTAACCCTAGCCCAATTCCAGTTGATTTTAACCAGGTAATCCTTTCCCGTAAGAAAATGGCAGATAGAATGAGCAATAATACGGGGGTTAGAGTAATAACTACGGAGCTATTGATGGGGGTGCTAAGTTCCAAGCCTTTAAAAAAAGCATTCATGTTTAAGACCATACCAAATAGGGCACAGGCAATAATCCGTAACCAGTCTTTTTTGTCAACTTTTTCCGTGGGGAGGAAAAGGGCCGTAATCCAGAACAACACA
>JANQKN010000003.1 GCA_028281065.1 Flavobacteriaceae bacterium
ACCGACCTCATTAACGATACGTTTGTTCTACTTCAACGAGGTAGAAGAAACTATTTTGTGATAGTAGTAAAATAAAAAAGAAGCTCCTTGCGGGGGCAAAGAGCTTCTAAACTAACTAACCAACCAATTATGAAGGATCTAACATCCCTTTTTCATAACTGGGAGGTAAGTCGGGTCTTTTTTTGTTTCCTTACACACTGTCTTACAAAAAGTTTGAAACCTCTGGATAAGGGATCAAAGAACTAATAAGAAGTGCAATACTATCCTTTACGATAAGCGTAATACTCAACAAGGTAGCCACTACCAAAATAGCCACCGAAATATTATCGTCTTTAATGGCCTGAAATTCGTTAATCCCCCGGGTTAGAATAGAAAACAGGAAGAATACCGAAGCATTGATAATAACGGCTGCAATAAATCCAATGAGTAGATAAAGCCCGCCGTATTGGATGATTGTTCCCACACTCACCGCATCGGTTTGGGTGGTCGATAACCGTACCATGTTGGTAATGGAAGGAATAATTTCACTTAAAATAAGGCCAATGGAAAGTACAATTCCAGAAGTAAATACCGTAAAAGCTGTATTTCCCCCCTTTAGGTCGATGTTCTTAAAAAACAACCTGTGCAGAATGCTATAAGAAAGGTAAATGATCATTACCGAAACCAAGATGGCCAGAATGATTTCGAAAAGAGCCAGGGTGAATAGTTGTTGATTCATGATTTTGTTATTTACTGGTTAAGACCACATCCCAATAGGAAATGTCGTCGAAATTGGACGGGAGTGTTCCCGCCTCATAATATTTTGCCGTGGTTTCCCAAACCGCGTATTTTTTTCCTCGATATACTTTGTTCAATCCGTTGGTAGGCAGGTTAATACCCAATATGGAATGCCTGTAATGTGAACTGTTTAGAATGGCCACATCATAATTAAAGTGCTTTAATATGGAATAAATAAGTACCGTCCGCGTATCGCAATCCCCTTTCAGGTTTTGGAGGAAGGACACTGGGTTTTGAATACCGTAGGGCACATTCCCCATGCAACATTCGGGGCACTCCTTAAGGATTCTTTGTATGGAATGTTCGTATTGTTCGGCCTCCAAACATTCGTCTTGAAAAATAAAGGAATATGGAATGTCCTGGATACAACTTACCACCATTTCGGCAAATTCCATTTGGTTTAGGTTTTTTTCGGTATGGATTTTTTCGAAGGCGTCCATAACCAAATCCAAGTGCGGACCATCTTTCTGTTCTACATATTCGTACAAATCGCCCCAAAAATTCCCAGTCCCTTTGGGCTTGAAGTCTTTAATATGGTTTCTCAGGGAATGGTAATCGCTTTGGCGTACCATAAAATCACCTACATAATCATGACCATAGTTGTCCCTCCATATCCTATGGCTGGAATAAACGGGAATGGTATCGGAGTTTTCAATAATGGTGCTTATGGAAACCCCCTCTTCCTTTTTAAAGTTGGTGTCTTCTATATCTACTTTTAGGGTTCTCAACAGGTTTTCCCCTACGTATTTAAAAACATAAAAAACTACGCTGAGCACGATTAAATTGGTAAGGATGCTTCTTAGCGAAGGTCTCCCAACCCATTTGTAAGTGAGAAAACCGGCCAAGACCAATGCAAGGATGATGGAGATTACCCCGTGGATTTTAAAAACCACTTCAAAAAAGATCCAACCAAACAAAGTCAGGATTCCGAAGAGGAAAATCCATAAACAGCCATTGCTTTTTTGTTTGGGTGCATTCATAAGGAAACCATAAGGTTGCAACCGCGAATGTCGCTGGTATCAAATCTACCTAAAATTTCGAAACTTCCATCGGGGTATTTCTTCCCCAAATCCTGTGTGGCGATAAAAGAACAGGAATAGAGGTTGGCAAGGTCTATAATGTTGAGTCCACCTGTTGCTCCATATACCCAAGATAAGGCATCCTCGGGATCGCGGGTAAGTACGTCCATCCATGGTGGGCAATGGAAGAGCCCGCTTCCTTTGGAATAGGCCTGCGAAAGCAATTCGGTCATCCCGTACTCACTATGGATATGGTTAACCCCAAACCCTTTTTTTAGGATTTCGTGTAATTCTTCCCGCACCAATTCTTTGCGCCTACCTTTCATTCCACCGGTTTCCATTACCGTAGTATGTTTTAGTTGGAATTGATGGGTCTCTACTAAATCCAATAAAGCAAAGGAAACGCCTATTAACAATGTTTTTTGCCCTTTGGCTTCCAACGCCTCTATTTTTTGTGCCAGGGTTTCATGTTCATAAAGATAAAAGCCACTATCAGGGTGCTTGCTTAACTTTATAAGGGTATCTGCCATGTAGATGAGCGAGGAGCCTTCCCTTTCCAGATAAGAAGGCAGGAGTGCCAAAACAGCCCAATTTTCGGGAGCGCCATATTGCTGGCGAAATCCTTTCAAAAAACTTTCCTCATAGATGTACTTTTTCGCTACATGATGACTACTGGGGACCTGCCCTGTAGTGCCACTGCTAGTGAAAGTGATTTCGGGAGTCATTCCTTCGGCAATGATGCTGTGGGATTTAAAAAATTCTATGGGTAAAAAAGGAATCTTCTTTAAGGAAGTAACTCCGGTAGGATTTATATGTAAGAAGTCACAGAATTTTCTATATACGGGAACCTGTTCGTACTGCCATCGAAATACAGCTAAAGCAGTAGTTTCAAACGATTCCGGGGTTTGGATTTCGAAGATTTTTTTTTCGAGCATAGCGAACAGGAGCCATTTGGCTTTTACAAAAATAACCATAAAAAAAGCTTCTGCGTAAAACAGAAGCTTTTATACATGTTATGCGGAAAGGGATTATCTCACAATCAGTTTTTTGGTGGAAGAAGTATTTCCTTGTGAAATTCTTACAAGGTACATTCCACTGGAAAGCTGGGAGATATCCAAAGTGTCTTGGTTCAAGGTTTGTTGCATGATTTGTTTTCCTGAAATATCGAAAACAGCAACCGACTTTTCACCACTTAGTTGCGATACAATGTGAATCTGTGTTTGGGCAGGGTTAGGATACAAGCTGAAAGCGTCTGTACTGTTACCATTAATTCCCAAAGTAGTAGAGGCATCGTTGTTGTCACGTGCTGTGATGTAGTACCCTCCGTCGTCTTCCCTTTCGGTAATAATACCTGCAATGAAGACAGCATTGGTAGGGATGTCCTGTCCAATGTAGTTTGCATCGAAGAAAGATGTGCGGAAGTTAAAAGTACCGTCCCCATTGGTTAGGGTGTAAACGGTTCCAACTTCCCAGAAAGGATTGGGTCCAGGTCCAATATCTACTGCTGGAGAAATGTTTACGTACTCAGATTCGTAATTTTCAGGGTTGTTTATCAAGTCTGTAATGGATACTTCTTGGGAAGTAACATCGTTACCTGTGCTACTTGGATCACCAGGATCGGTGATAGGAGAGAATTGCATCATTCCGTTGAAAGAACCTAGGGTTCCGATAATTCCAGAGATACCATCCCCGATTTCGTATGCGGTAGTAATGTTGCCAGGATTGTCATCGATCAAGATCGCACCAGTAGCATCTTCGATGAATTTCTGGTTTCTGAAGTCTTGCTGGAAAGTGAGCAAAGCTTCACCGGTTAGTGTGTACACTTCCCCTTCTACAGAACCTCTTAGTGTAGCAATGTCTGCAACGTTGGTTCCAGGATCACAGTCGGGAGCGTTAATAGTGTTCATGATGTTACATAGAGAACTCGTAACACTATAGTCGAAGTCTACCCCCTCGTTTACTCCAGAAATGATGATTTCCCCAGTTGCTTGAGAAGAAGGGTCGTCTCCAGAGATGCTTCCTTCTGTAGAAGAAATAGTATACGTATCGGTTCCACCACCTTCAAAGTTCAAAGTGGTAGTATAAGTGTCTGTACCGTTGGTAATGGCATCACACGTAACGTCCACTACAAATACGTTTAGGGAGCAAACGGCCCCACAGTCTATGTTGGCAGCTCTTAAGGTAGGATCCCCTACACAAAAGGTGTCTCCAGTTCCTCTTTGGATGGACTCTGTGTCTTTGTTGCCGTTAGCATCTTCGTTGTACTGAACGGTTAATCCCAATCCATTCAACAATTCGATGTCGTCATCGTCATTGGTATCATATACAATGGCATCTATAAGGTTGGTGTCTGTAACGAGGGTACCATCAGGGAAGTTGGCAGCACTGTCTTGGTAAATAGCAATAGCATCGGCACCGTTTTGGATGGTGTTGTCTGCACCCAAGGCAATGTCCACTCCTGGGACAGCATCACTTCCAATAATTAAAAATCCATTACCGTCTGTTGTAAAACCGTTAAGGTCTACGGTAGTATAACTAGCGTCTCCATTACCGTTGTAAAGCACTACGATGTACCCATCCAAACTTTGGTTTGGGTTTTGGGATAGAAGCTCGATGAACTCCATGGTGTCTGTTGAGGTTTGGTCGGCATCTACTTCATTGATCTTTACGACTTGCGCAAAAGTAAAACTTGCACAGAACAGGGCAAGCAAAAGAGTAATTCTTCTCATTAGTTTTTAGTTTTAATTCAATAGCACAAAGATAGCAATAATACCTAGGAAATGACTAGGGTATTAAGGCTTTTACAGTAGCATAATATGGTTCTCGTTTTTTTTCATAAATTGTTTCTTTAATGTTACTTAATCGTTAACATGTGGTGTTGTGTTTAGGTTGCACACGATATTGAATTATATTTAGCTCGTTAAATCAGTATTTACAAAACATGAAGAAAAAGCACACTAAGATTTTATTGGTGGATGATGAACCGGATATCTTAGAAATTATAGGGTATAACCTATCGAGTGAAGGCTATCAAATCTATACAGCCGAGAATGGGCTTGAAGCGATATCACAAGCTAAAAAACAAAAACCCCATTTAATTATTTTGGATGTTATGATGCCCGAAATGGATGGGATAGAGGCTTGCGAAAAAATACGGGCCATTCCGGAACTTTCGGAAACCGTAATCACCTTCTTAACTGCAAGGGGAGAAGATTATTCTCAGGTTGCTGGTTTCGAGGCTGGCGCCGACGATTACATTACCAAGCCAGTAAAGCCTAAAGTGCTGGTGAGTAAAGTAAAAGCCCTCTTGCGACGCTTTAAGGAAGCCAGTGAAGAAGATTCCAATATGAAACTGGGGAATCTGGTCATTAACAGGGAAGAATACAAGGTGCTTAAAGGAAAAGAAGAGATCATCCTACCTAGAAAAGAATTCGAACTTTTGGCGCTATTAGCTTCAAAACCCGGAAAAGTTTTTAAGAGGGAAGACATCCTGGATCGCGTTTGGGGAAACGAAGTTGTTGTTGGCGGCAGGACTATTGATGTACATATTCGTAAATTGCGGGAGAAAATAGGAGACGAACGCTTTAAAACTGTTAAAGGAGTAGGCTATAAGTTTGTGGTTTAATGGCCAATAATTTTAAGAAGACATATAAGTTTGCAGGGTATACCTCTACTTTCCTAACCGTTTTGTTGACACTCATCCTGAGTGTTTTTTTTACTTCCACGGGGGAATTAGCTATTGGTTCCTGTTTCTGTTTTTTGTGCTTTGTTATGTCCTTTCATTTTTCATTATCCAGTATCGGGTAGAAAAGTTTATATACAAACGCGTAAAACGTATTTATGATGATGTGCGCTTGTTGGATGCTTCTACCTTCGATCGTAAGCAGGTAACCACAGATATGGAAGCCCTGACCAAAGAGTTGGAACGATTTGCGGAGAATAAAAAACTGGAAATCGAAACCTTAAAAATAAGGGAGAATTATCGTAAAGAGTTTATGGGTAACGTATCTCACGAACTCAAAACCCCTTTATTTACAGTACAGGGTTATATACTTACCCTTTTGGATGGAGCCATGAAGGACAAAAGTGTTCGGAAAAAATATCTGCAAAGAGCTAGCAAAGGGGTAGAACGACTTATTTATATTGTTAAGGACCTGGACATGATCACCAAACTGGAGGTCGGTGACCTTATTCTTTCCAGGGAGGATTTTAATATCATAGAATTGGTTCAAAGTGTGTTCGACCTTCTCGAAATAAAAGCGAACAAGAAAAAAATCACCCTAGCCTTCGATATTGAGTATAATGATAGTATTATGGTAAATGCAGACAGGGAGCGTATTCAGCAGGTTTTGACCAACCTTGTAGAAAATTCCATTAAATATGGAAAGAAAGGCGGTACCACCGAGGTAAGTATAGAAGATCTCATAAAAAACAAAGTAATATTAAGGGTAACCGATAATGGTGAGGGAATTGAAAATGAACACATCCCCCGTTTGTTCGAGCGTTTCTTTAGGGTGGACAAGAGCGGCTCCCGAAAGGAAGGTGGTAGTGGTTTGGGACTCGCAATTGTAAAACACTTAATCGAGGCTCATAATGAAAAGATCTACGTGGAGAGCAAGTTTGGGATTGGTTCAGAGTTTTCTTTCACCTTGGAAAAGGCGAAATAGTTCCCTGTAATCTAACTCACTGCTAAAAGACTTTAAACCACTGTACAAAGGTATTTTCCCTAGCTGATCCATACTGAATTTTTCTTGCTTACACGAAGGAACAATTCCTTTTTGTTTTAACTGTTTTGCCAAATACTTTTGTTCGTACTGCCCAGGAGTTGGAATAAAAAAGGCCTCCTTTTCCATGGCAGCCAAATCCATGATGGTTGTATAACCAGAACGGGATACCACAGTTTGACTTTGATTAATGCTCTTTTCCAATTCCCTGCTCTGCATAAAATTAACAATGGTGATATTGCCCTTAACGTATACTTGGTTTTCTTCTTCAACCACCCCACGGATGAGTAACACTTTCTTGTTCGAATCGAGGAAACTCTCTATCATTTTCACCTCCAATAAGGTACGTTGAGGTTCTGGACCAGAAAGTAACACAAGGACATCGTATATAATTTCCAAATCCTTTTTTTCCATACGACTTAGCGGTCCAATGTACTTTACAGGAAAATTCAATTGCTTGGGATGGCCCAATTTACCAGTAAGGTTTATAGGTCCTTCTACATCGGGCACCCAGCATTCATCGTATTTTTTAATGATTTTTTGGTGCATTTTACTGCTGAAGAAAGAAGTGTTTCCACTTAACACATTAAGTTGATGTGTTATAAAGACCGAAGGGATTTTCTTACTTCGTACCCCCATTCGGTTGTCACTTATTATTCCATCTATTTTTCCGCTTGCCACGAGCTTTTTAACCACCTTTTTTTCGGCAGCTATGGCAGCCTTTATCTTGGGGAGTTTTAAAAAAAGTTTCAGTTTAAACCACTCCCCTTTTTTGGGATAGGTAATATCGTACGAAGGTAGTTCCACGAAAGGGAGATTGGGAAACTCCTTTCTTAAAATGAGCAAAGCAGCGCCATCACTGGCCAACAGTACTTTATATCCTTCAGCTAAAAGGGCATTTATAATGGGGATGCATCGGGTGGCATGCCCAAGCCCCCAGTGCAAGGGAGCTACCAATATGGTTTTGCTTTTTTTCAATGTTGGGAACTTGTAATTAAATTCTCTCTTTTTTGAATAAAAACAAAGGTACGGATTCTTAGTCCCCACTAATATTTCCTTAATTTTACCGAAATTTTAATCAACCATTAAATCTGTGGGCAGTAAGAACAAGCTTAAGCGTTTTAAAGAGAACGAGACTTTCAAAAATGTCGTGCAACCTACACGGGATGAGGTTGTAAAAGACCGGTTTCCACTGAAAGGAAAGTGGAATGCGGAATTTTTTAAAAACGATCGTCCTATTGTTCTGGAGTTAGGTTGTGGAAAAGGGGAATATACGGTTAACCTCTCCAAGAAGTATCCTCAAAAGAACTTTATAGGCGTAGATATAAAAGGAGCTCGTTTTTGGAGAGGAGCCAAAACGGCTTTGGAGGAGAATCTGGACAATGCGGCTTTTTTGAGAACACAGATAGAATTGATAGAAGGTTGTTTCGCCACCAACGAAGTAGACGAGATTTGGATTACCTTCCCGGATCCCCAGATAAAATACAAGCGAACCAAGCATAGGCTTACCAATACCGAATTTTTGGATAAATACCGAAACATACTCAAACCAGGGGGCTATATCCACTTAAAGACCGATAGTGAATTTATGCACGGTTACACCTTGGGCTTGTTGCCCGGTTTGGGAGAAGAAATCCTGTATGCCCACCACGATGTGTATGGGAGTGAAG
>JANQKN010000005.1 GCA_028281065.1 Flavobacteriaceae bacterium
ATATTCGTATCGGGTACAGTAAATCTGCTCTGGTGTTAAAAAGGGGTTGTATTCTATGGTCCAGGTTATGGAATAATCTGTATCTATTTTAGGATCATAAACAGGGAAAACATAATCTTGGGGACAATCTTTTGAGCCACGAAGACCCAGGTTGCCTGTTTCTTGGGAAGTTATCTGTTGGTTGTCTAATTCGTTTGTGGTTTCCTCCTGTGAACAGGAAACAAGGAGTAGCATGGCTACTAGCAATAGAGGAAATCTAGTTTTCATAATAAATAAATTAATTTTTAAAAGTTTGTATTACACTCCTTTGTTCTAAAAGTAGGTAAATCTAACCCAGCTTTTAAATAATATGTCTCTGGTTTGTTGAAATAAAGAAAAGGATGGCCATTGTTATAAGCCATCCTTTTTTAATTTTTATAGTTTGTCGGTCTGCCTTTAATCCCCAGAGCTAGAACCAGAACCAGTGCTTGCAAACAACCTTGGGTCGGTACCAATGGTTGTGGAAGTACTTTGGCCAGGTTGCCCGAAGGATGAAGACCACCGATCCTGGTATGGGTCTTCAGGTTGCGGTAATACCAAGGCAAGGTCGAAATCTTCTTGGCTAAAATATTCCTGACGTATACAGGCTATTTCTGCAAGGGTTAAACTACGGTCGTATTCTATAGTAAAGAAAACATTGGATTGATGAAAATTGGCTCTGGAATCATGTATTCGGAATACATAGTTGGGATTACAATCAAAGTATGTTTTCTCATTCTCATCTGCGGTCGAAAAAGTACTCGACTCAGCATTTAATTCATCTAAAGTAGGTTCTTGGGTACATGAAATAAGTAGTACGGATACTACGGCAAAAATTAAGTAATGTTTAGTTTTCATAACAAGTGTATTTAGTTTAGTGAAAAAGTGAACTATACCCTTTTGTTAAAAAAATACGAAAATCTCACCCAAATTGCGAGTAATTAGGGTGGGGATTTATAAAATAAGCATGAGGAAATTTAGAAAAGTGGCTCTTTTTTCTATTTTTGTTTAGTTACCTAACCTCCATGAAATTCAATTCTTCCCAAGAAATAATAAATTTGTTATTGGTAAATGACAGGGACTGTATACAGTCCATTTATACCCGTAATTTAGATAAGGTCATTCGGTTTGTTTCTAAAAACAAGGGGACTCCCAGCGATGCAGAGGAAATTTTTCAAGATGCACTGTTTCAAATTATTGTTAGGGCCAAGGTAAAAGGATTGCAGATTAACTCCTCTTTCGATGCTTATTTGTTTACTGTTTGTAAAAATTTATGGTACAAAGAGTTAAATAATAGAAAAAAGAAGGTAAGAAACGATATTGTTTTGGAACTAAAGGGCGAAGAGAACAACCATATAGAGTCTATATTGTATCAAGAACGATGGGATCTTTTTGAAGAAATGCTCCAAAAACTTTCCGATCGGTGCAGGAGTCTGTTAAAAGACTACTTCAACAAAGTAGCTTATGCCAAGATTGTTGAAAAATTCTCTTTTGCCAACGAAAACTCAGCATTTCAAGGGGTTTTTAAGTGCAAAAAGAAGTTGGCACAATATATAAAAGAAGACGCTAGATATCTTATGCTTAAATAACCATGGACGATAATTTGCAATACAACATAGAACGTTATTTGAGTGGTGCCATGCCGCCGGATGAGGTTGTTGATTTTGAAAAATTGGTAGCCGAAAACCCAGAAGTAAAAAAGGAGCTGAACCTTTTTAAGGAAATAAATCAACACTTATCGGGTGAACGGGATGATTACGACATCCCCAATTCTGTCTATACAAACGAGTTGCGTTCTTTTTTAAGAAGCGAAGAAGCAAAAGATATCCAAAAAACCATTGCAGAAATTGGAGAAGAACAAACAGTAGCCAGTAAAAGAAAAGGAAGATCGAATATGCTAATGGTAGCTGCTTCCGTAGTAATCTTTTTGTTTGCTTCGTTGGGTTATTGGTTTTTAGGGAATCCCTCTACAGATTCCCTATATGTAGATTATTACTCTCAGGAAGATCTCCCTTCTATCGTAAAAAGGGGCGATGATTCGTCTTCATTGGAAAAAGGAGCTCTTGCTTTTCAGGATGGAAATCATGAAGAAGCCGTAGCTTATTTTGAATCCTATAAAGAAGCAGGAGGCGACTTGGATCCTTCGGTTTTTTTGTATTTGGGTGTGGCTTATTCGAAAATAGAAAACATAGAAAAAAGCATCGAAAATTTCGATGCTATCATAACATCCAATTCTTTGGATGCCTCCAAAGGGCTTTGGTTTAAAGCCTTGGCTTATTTAAAAGCGGGCCAAAGTGAAAATGCTAAAACCATTTTGGAAGAAATCGTTTCAAATCCATCCCATTTCAATAGTAATAAAGCCAAAGAACTACTCGGTAAACTAGATTAGCAATTGGTTGTCTGAAGGCTTTTTAAGAATACCGATGGATAGGTATTGTATTTTTCCCTGAACTTCTTGGAGAAACTTTCGGCGCTTTTAAACCCGTTGTCATAAGCAATCGCCTCTATGGTATATTTTCTTTTTTGAGGGTTCTCCAACAAGTCTTGGTGGGCATGCTCTATCCTAAGGTCGTTCATGTAATTCTTAAAAGATTTCCCTTTAATATGGTTAATGATTTTGGATAGATAACTGCTATTGGTGCCCAATTCCTTGGCTAAGGAACTTAAGTTTACATCTTGACTCAAAAACAATTTTTGCGCCTCGAAAGAATGGATCTTCAAAATAACGGTTTCGAGTATTTCCTTAGAGATACCCAAGCTGTCGTAATCGATATCCTCTTTTTGAGGTTCGTGATTTATTTTCCTTTTTAAGCGTTCACTTAATTTTTTGTAATGCTCTTGTCGCGCTTCATGAAAATGATACAGTTTTAAAGAAACTTGCGCAATGATGGTGTAGAAAAACTTTTTTGGTGAAAAAACAGGCTCTATAGTAGAAGTTTGATTAGCTTCTACATAAGGTAATGCTGTTTCTTCGATAGATGTAATTGATAGTTTGTTCATAGCGTTAAATTTGAATCTAACTTATGAGCAAAATGTTAAAATTTAGGCAAAGCCGATAAAGTTTTACTAGGCCTAATCCCTAATTTTTACCAAAAAACAGCTTAAAAAGTACGGTTTTTTTCCTGTTAAATTGCTGCCTTTTCTGTAGCAATACTTCGGTCCAATTTCTTCACCAAGCCTTGCAGAACGTTGCCTGGCCCTACTTCGATAAATTCGTCGGCGCCATCGGCGATCATATTTTTAAGACTCTGTGTCCATTTTACGGGAGCAGTAAGCTGAGCTATTAAATTTTTCTTAATTTCTGAAGGGTCCGTAACTGCGATTGTACTCACATTTTGATAAATAGGACAGGCTGGATCCGTAAAATTTGTACTTTCTATGGCAGCTGCCAACTCCTCACGGGCAGGTTCCATTAATGGACTGTGAAAGGCGCCACCAACAGGTAGTAGGAGTGCTCTTCGCGCACCCGCTTCTTTAAGGGTTTCGCAAGCATTGTTTACAGCTTCAATTTCACCGGAAATAACCAATTGCCCGGGACAATTATAATTGGCGGCTACAACAATACCCGCTGTGTCTTCGCATACTTGCTCTACAACCCCGTCTTCGAGCCCCAAAACGGCAGCCATGGTAGAAGGCTTTATTTCACAAGCCTTTTGCATGGCCTGTGCTCGTTGCGATACCAAATGCAATCCATCACTAAAAGCCAAGGTTCTATTCGCCACAAGGGCAGAAAGCTCACCTAAAGAATGTCCCGCTACCATATCGGGTTGAAAACGATCTCCCATAACCTCTGCCAAGATGGTAGAATGAAGAAAAATAGCAGGTTGGGTTACCTTGGTTTGCTTTAACTCATCGGCACTTCCCTCGAACATGATTTTTACAATGTCGAAACCAAGCACATCGTTGGCATGTTGAAAAAGTTCTTTGGCCTTATCGGAAGTATCGTATAGATCCTTCCCCATTCCTGTAAACTGTGCCCCTTGACCTGGGAAAACGTATGCTTTCATTTTAGTTTTATTACGGTTGATAGTGGGGGCAAAAATACGACTTTAATAATTTATGGAAAGACTAAATAACTAACTGTATTGGGATATAATTTGTTTTACCTCTCTATAATAACCTACTCCAAAAAGATTAAGGTGAACCAAGAGATAATATAGCTGCCATAAAGGGATGCGCCCTTTCCATTCGGGAGTTAAAGGGAAGTCTTCGTTGTACTGGGTAAACACTTCTGCAGGAAACCCACCAAATAGTTGCATCATGGCAAGATCCATTTCCCTGGGGGCATAAGCGACGGCAGGATCGATAAGGACAGGGTTTCCTTCTTTGGAAATAATATAGTTGCCGTTCCATAAATCCCCATGAACAAGGGAGGGTGTTTCTTTAGGAATAATCTGCGAAACGATTTTGTAAAATGTATTTAGATCCGAAAATATGAAACCACGATCTTGGGCCATTTTAAACTGAGGATCCAATCGCTGGGTGATGTAAAACTCCGAAGCATCATCGCACCAATTGTTGGGTTGAATGAGGCTCCCTATATAGTTGGAAGTATCAAGACCAAATCTGGATTGGGTAGTACGGTGTAATTTTGCCAAAGATTCAGCAAAATCACGCCAAAACGATGAGCTGGGATGCCCATTGGGAATATATTCAAGCAGTAGGTAAGCGGTGTTGTTAAAAATACCTTGGTCTATAACCTTGGGAATTCGAAAACTATTGGATTGTTTCAAAAGTCCAAGCCCCAATGCTTCTTTTTCGAATAAACCGGGCAATCGATTGTTGCTGTTCCTTTTTAGGACGAATTCCCCATTTTGGGTTTTTAATGATTCAACCTGATTTATGTCACCTCCTGCTAAAGGAGTAACACTAACAATGGTAGCGTTTAGCAGAGTCCCTATATGTTCAAAAAAGGCATTCATGCCACACCTTTTTTAATCGGGTGTTTTCCTATCCCAGGTTTCGTAGGTAAAGGCATAGGCATGACGCTCGTCTGTATCGTGGTACTCCGAGTGGGTAATCTGCCAGTCTGCTTCGGGAATATCGGGGAAAAACGCATCCGCATCAAAAGTGCCATGCACACGGGTAAGCTCTATTCGGTCAGCATGATCCATGCCAAGGGTGTATATTTCCCCACCTCCAATAATGAAGGGTTGGGGGTCGTCCTTGGCTATTTCCAAGGCAGCTTCAAGGGTGTGGACTACAACGACCCCTTCGTGTTTGTAGTCCGGGTTTCGGGTAATTACTACATGGGTTCTGTTGGGCAATAGTTTGGGGAAAGATTCGAAAGTCTTTCGACCCATAATGATATAGTGTCCTGTGGTAAGTTGTTTGAAACGCTTAAAATCGTCGGGTAAATGCCAAACCAAATCGTTGTCTTTGCCCAATTCGTTGTTTTCGCCAGCAGCGGCAATCATTGTAATCATAGGTCTTCGGGAGGTTGGGGAATGTCGTTCTCTTTCTTTTTTTTTACTTCTTCGGTAATTACTTCTTTTCTAACTTCCTTTTCCAGCTCGGCAATACGGGCCTCTTGTTTGGCCTTTAGTTTTTCAATTTGCCGGTCTTCCCATTCTTTACCCATAAACTTGCTCATTACAAGCACATTGAATAGGTGTATTAAGAAGAAAAGCACCCAAATAAGGATGGCCCAAACAAACCAGTCTTTAATAAAAAAATCTTTTCCTATTCCCAGTACAGGGTTGATGATAATGAGGACGATGGAGCCTGCTAGAAACAAAACAAAATGCCGCATCAAGAGTTTCTTTTGCCGGACCCTCTTTCGGGCATATTCGTACTGTTCCCTTTGCTCGGGATCGATTCTGGCTGTTTTGTTGGTTTTAGAAAACATTGTTGGTTACTTTTACAAGCCTTGTAAATGTAGCACTTTTTCAAATTTTATCCTTGCGCTATGAAAGACCTTTCCCTTAATTTCCCTGTTACGACTTCGTATACCTATCTAAATACGGCTTCCTGTGGATTGCTTTCAGAAACATTGGTAGATTGGCGTAGGGAACATGACCGTAACCTTATGGAGGGCGGGAGTATGTTTCGTGACCTTCACAAAGCTCATGTTGCAAAAATTAGGAAAGGAGTTGGAGGTTTTTTTCATACTTCAGAAAAAAATGTTGCCCTGTTGCCCAATTTTTCCTTTGGAATGAATGTTTTGTTGGATGGAATTTCGAAAGGACAAAAGGTATTGTTGCTGCGAGGGGATTACCCTTCGGTGAATTGGCCTATCGAAAATCGTGATTTTAATGTTTGCTATGCCGATATAGATGAAAACCTAGAAGACAACATAGCCCAAGCAATAGCCAAACACCGTCCAGATATCCTAGCGTTGAGCATTGTGCAATACATTAGCGGGGTAAAAGTAGATTTAGGATTTTTAAAGCAAATAAAAGACATCAACCCAGACCTTCTAATTGTTGGGGATGGTACCCAGTTTTTGGGGACTACCCATTTTAATTTCGAAGAAAGTGCATTCGATATTATTGGAGCCAGCGCATATAAGTGGCTTCTTTCGGGATATGGCTGTGGGTTGTTTTTAATTAAGGATACTGCAATGGAGCGTATTTTCCCTACAACGATCGGATACAATTCTGCCGATGCTAATTTCGACAAAAGAAACGATATCGAATTTGTGGGCCGTTTAGAACCTGGGCATCAGGACATCTTAAACTATGGGAGTTTAGGGGAATCTATAGGATACTTTAACTCCTTGGGAATGCCAAAAATAGAAGAATACCTTGGTGGTTTAACAGGTAATGCCAAAGAAGCTTTTAATGAACTAGGGTTGTTGAGTGATGTGGCTAGCTTGCGTAAAAACCATTCGACCATCTTCAATATAAAGGGGGATAAGGCATTGTTCCATAAGTTTAAATCTGAAAACATTATTGCCTCCCTTCGTGGCGATGGCATTCGGGTTAGCTTTCATATCTACAACACCCAAGAGGATCTGGATAGATTGCTGGATGTGATAAAGAAGTAGTGATTATTCTACTACTTCCACGCCACGCCAAAAAGCTACATACCCTTCTATAGGCTTGGCGGCATGCGATGTCTCTGGGTAATACCAAGCAGCATCGGGATTGGATTTTCCATCCACTTCGACCGTATAATAGGAAGCTTGTCCTTTCCACGGGCAAACCGTGTGGGTGTCACTACCCGAGAAATATTCTTTGTTGATACTATCGGCTGGGAAATAATGGTTGTTCTCCACAACTACTGTATCATTGCTTTCTGCTAGTACTTTTCCATTCCAAATTGCTTTCATAATTCAGTTTTTTAATGGTATTCCTTTCTTCGAAATACATAGTTTTTATAATACCCCTTGGCATCTGAAAAAGAAGTTTCAATTTCCAATCCAGATTCGTTTGCCAACCATGTGACTACCTTGTCGTCGTATTTTTGGGAAATTTCGGTATGAATCGTTTCCCAAGCATCAAAATCGACCGTTAAGTCCAAGGCTTCAATCCGTACCTGCATAGCTTGGGTTGCTACGAGATAACTCTTCGCGGTTCCCGTTTCAGGATCGTACACTTCCCAATGTTTAAAAAGATCGGGGTTAAAATTGCCATCCAATTCACGATTAATTCTATGCAACAGGTTTTTGTTGAAAGCCGCCGTTACCCCAGTAGGGTCATTGTAAGCATCCAAAATGGTTTGTGGGTTTTTCTTCTGGTCGAACCCCATGAACAACAAATCTCCAGGATTCATAGTGCCTTTTAATTGGGAGAGAAAGTCAATAGCTTGTGGGTGCAATAAATTTCCAATGTTGGATCCCAATACCATGAGTACCTTCTTTCGCTCGTTGTATTGCTTAATGCGCTTTAAAACCTCGAAATACATCCCCTTTTCAGGATCTACGGTTACCTTGGGAAGTTCTTCGGCCAATGCGTTCGTAAGGGTGTCGATAGCGTTTTGACTGATATCGATGGGTTTGTAAACAAAATTGAAATCGTTCTCGGAAAAATACCGCAACAATACCTTTGTTTTTTTACCATCCCCAGCGCCAAGTTCTATAAGGTCGAAACCATCGTCGTTTCCTTTAAAAAGTTTTGCGATATCGAAAGTATGGCTATCCAGTATTTCGAATTCGCTATTGGTAAGGTAATACTCAGGCAAATCCATAATGTCCTGAAAAAGCTTGTCCCCACGGGCATCGTATATGTATTTGGAATACAGGTATTTGGGAAAGGAGGTAAGGCCTTTAAAAACGTCTTTTTTAAACGCTGTGTCCAGCATGGTAGGAGTGGTTGGATTCATAAAGGAGTTAGTCGAATTATTTTGCCAACCTTATACCGGTATACTGCCAGCGCAAATTGGGTTGGAAAAAGTTTCTATAGGTTGGACGGATATGATGTGGAGGGCTTACAACCGAATAGCCTCGCAGTACTTTTTGGTTTACCATAAATTTTCCGTTGTATTCGCCAATGGCTCCAGGAGCTTTTTGGTACCCTGGATAAGGCAAGTAGGCACTTTCGGTCCATTCCCAGCGGTTGCCTGGAGTAAAATGATTTTGAGAAACCTCCCATTCAAATTCGGTAGGGAGGCGACAGCCTTTCCACTGCGCATAGGCAAAAGCTTCGTAATGGGAAACATGACAAACCGGAGCAGTAGCATCCACCTCCTGAAGTCCTTGCAGGCTATAGTAGTGCCATTTGCCATCAATTTTATGCCAATACATGGGCTGTGTGATGTTTTCTTGCTTTACCCATTCCCATCCATCGGCATGCCAATGGTTAAAATCTTGGTATCCTCCAGCTTCTATGAATTCTATGTATTCCCCATTGGTAACCTCGCGGTTGGAAATTTGAAAATCCTGTAGGTACACCTTATGCCTTCCCAATTCGTTGTCATAGCAAAAATCCGTTCCCGAATAGCCTACTTCGTAAACCCCTTCTTCCATAAAAACCCACTCTTGTTCTTGGGGTAGGGAAGGGTGTTCCCCAAAGTTGTCGTTGTACTTTGGGAGGAGGGGGTTGTTCCCCAAGATGTACTTAATGTCGGTCATCAATAGTTCTTGATGTTGTTTTTCGTGATGAATCCCAATTAAAAGTACTTCTTCCAGTTCCGAAGGAATTCCGTTGGATAAAAACTCTTTGAGTTCGTTGGTAACATAATGACGGTAATCGTACACCTTGGCTACGCCAGGGCGCGATAAATTACCCCTGTCACTACGAATAACCCGTTTTCCTAGGGTTTCATAATAGCTATTAAAGACATAAGCAAAATCCTCATGAAACAATTGATACCCCGGTTTGTGGTGTTTAAGGATAAACTCTTCAAAAAACCAAGTGGTATGGCCTAAGTGCCATTTGGGAGGGGAAACATCGATAATGGGTTGTACCACGTAATCTTCAATCTCCAGTGGCTTGCATAAGGCTTCGGTACGTTGACGGGTCTCTAAAAAAAGGGAGACCATATTTTGGGTAGATATCATAAAAAGTGCCCATAGTTAGGTTGACACTTTAAAGATACGAAATCTTAGAATCGATGTTGTTTAAGAGATGTTAAGACTTTTACTTCCCAGTTTTAAAGGTAATGGGAACGGTATATTTTATTGCTCTAGGTTTACCAGCCAACCTTCCTGATTTTTTCATCTTAGGGATGGCGTTAATGATCCTACGGGCTTCTTCCTGAAGCAGTAAACTTCCACCAGTTACTTTTTTGATGTCTACGGTCCCTTTTTCGGTAATGAAGAATTCGACAATCACCCTTCCCTGTTGGTTGCTTTTATATGCTTCTGCAGGGTATTTGAAGTTTTTGGCAATGTGTGTTCCCAGCTTTTGCTTGAAACAGGCATTGATGGCCGCTCCTTTTTTAGAGTCGCATCCAGGCCAAACCGGTGCGATTTCTTTCATGGTAACGGTGTTTCTATTTACAGATCCCCATTCTTGGGAAAAAGCCATAGTAGAGACAAAGAGACAAAGGGCAATAACAATTTTTTTCATAAAGTAGGTTTTTAATTTAAACGGCGACTGCTCCCTTAATGTGAGGATGTGGATCGTAGTCTACCAATTTAAAATCAGCAAAAGTGAAGCCAAAGATATCTTTTACATCTGGATTAAGCAACATTTTTGGTAAAGGGCGTGGTTCGCGGGACAATTGCAACTCCAACTGCTCCATATGGTTACTGTAAATATGGGCATCGCCAAAGGTGTGGACAAAATCCCCAGGCTCATAACCGCAAACCTGAGCCATCATCATAGTAAACAGCGCATAGGATGCTATGTTAAACGGAACACCCAAAAAGATGTCGGCGCTTCGTTGGTATAATTGACAGGATAATTTGCCATCAGCAACGTAAAATTGAAAGAAAGCATGGCAAGGCGGCAAGGCGGCTTTTCCATTGGCTACGTTTTCAGAAAAAGGCTTGCTGGTATCTGGCATAACGCTAGGATTCCAAGCACTTACCAACATACGGCGACTGTCGGGATTGGTTTTAAGGGTGTGAACAATCTCGGTAATCTGATCTATTTCCTCGCTGTTCCAATTTCTCCATTGGTGTCCGTACACAGGACCCAAGTCGCCCTTTTCATCTGCCCACTCGTTCCAGATGCGTACTCCGTTTTCCTGAAGGTAATTAATGTTGGTATCTCCTTTCAAAAACCACAAAAGCTCATAGATTATGGACTTAAGATGCAGTTTTTTTGTGGTCACCATCGGAAAACCTTCACTAAGGTCGAAACGCATCTGGTATCCAAAAACACTCTTGGTTCCTGTTCCTGTGCGATCTGCCTTTTCGTTTCCGTGCTCTAAAACGTGTTTAACAAGGTCGTGGTATTGCTTCATCTTCAATCAAAATATTAGATGGATAAATGTAGAAAACTACATTCATATCTAATAACGTGACAAAGCTACATTTATTAGAAGTTATTAACCAATAATCATTCCGGCGATGGTGGCAGAGATAAGAGAAGCGATAGAACCTCCAAGAAGTGCTCTCATACCAAACTTCGATAATAATTTACGCTGTCCCGGTGCTAAAGAACCAATTCCTCCAATTTGAATCCCAATGGAAGCAAAATTGGCAAATCCACATAGCATATAAGTAGCCATAATGATGGATTTTTCGTAGGTGAGGTGAACCGTGTTGGAAACATTCTTTAGATCGGCCAGTTGTATATAACCAATAAACTCGCTGGCTGCTAACTTAATTCCCAATAACTGTCCCATGAGCATCATATCTTCTTGAGGTACTCCAATAAGCCACATAAGGGGGGCAAAAACAGTACCTAAGATTGCTTCCAAGGAAAGCGCAGGATACACAGTGTTAGCCGCCATCCATTGGTTTACGGCTGTTATTTCTCCAATACCACCAATTATCCAATTCATCATGGCGATAAAGGCAACAAAAACTAACAACATCGCACCTACATTTACGGCTAACTTTAAGCCTTCGGTGGTTCCATTGGCAATGGCATCGAGGAAGTTACTTCCAATTTTGTCTGAGGATACACGAACATCGGTGTTAATTTCTTCGGTTTGCGGATACAGGATTTTGGAGATAACAATAGCTCCCGGAGCAGCCATAACCGATGCTGCCAATAGGTGCTTTGCGAAAACCAATCTCAAGGCAGGATCGTCCCCGCCTAAAAATCCAATGTAAGCTGCAAGAACCGCTCCTGCTACCGTAGCCATTCCACCAATCATAACCAGAAGAATTTCAGACTTGTTCATTTTTTCCAAATACGCTTTAATAAGCAATGGAGCCTCGGTTTGTCCCAAGAAAATATTTCCTGCAACACTTAAGCTCTCAGCTCCCGATATTTTAAGCAGTTTGGATAATAACCAGCCAAAAGCCTTCACTACTTTTTGAATTATACCCAGATAGAATAGAACCGATGTCAGTGCCGAAAAGAAAATGATGGTGGGCAATACCTGGAAAGCAAAGATGAATCCAAAAGTATCCATGTCTACCACAAGCCCTTCGAATAAAAACTTACTCCCTGCCTGGGTGAACTCAAGAACTTTGACAAAAATCTTTCCAACACCTTCAAATATGGACTGTACAAAAGGTACTTTCAATACTCCAATTGCAATTACTAATTGAAATGCCAATCCTATTCCTACGGTTCTCCAATTAATGGCTTTCCTGTTCGAACTGAATAAAAAGGCAATAAATATCAATGAGATCATTCCAAGAATTCCTCGCCATAGATTTTCTAGTGAGAATCCTTGCGATGGAATAATGGCTGGAGTTTCCTCGGTCTCGGTTTCTTCAGTATCCAGTATGGCACTGTTTTCTCCAGTGGGAGCTGCAAACCGATAATTTACATTGTTTTCAGTAAAAACAAGGCTGCTGTCGGTAAATTGGGTGACGCGATAGCGTCGAATCGTATCCTTGGGTTGGTTGTAAAAAAGGACCAGTAAATTATTCTGAAAAATATAATCGCCAGAAGCTTGTAAGTTGTCTTTGGCGGCAAGGCTGTACGAAAAACTCCCTTGATCCAAGGTAAATTGATCCTTTTCCGAATCAATAGAAAAGAGGGAATTTCCCTGTGCGTCCGTTATGCTGGAAAAATTCCAGGTTTTTTCGAGGTCTTGCGAAAATAAACTGAGCGATAAAAAAAGGAATAGACTAAAAAGTACAGAATTGCGCATAGGCTTTAATGGCGTTTTGATATCTCATCTCGTAAAGCGGCAGCACGTTCATAGTTTTCCTGTGCCACGGCTTCTTCTAGCATTTGGTTCAGTTCTTTTAGGGAGAATTTGCTGAAATCTTCCGAAACCACCCGTACGGCTTCCTTGTCATCGTCTTCGGAAACAAGGTCTTCCAGCACGGCTTCTTCCCCTTCGGAAGCTTCGCTTTCTTCTTTTGAAGAAGTTTTCAGGTAAATACCGGCTTGATCCAAAATAGCTTTATAGGTAAAGATAGGGGCTTTAAAACGCAGGGCCAGGGCAATGGCATCGCTGGTTCTGGCATCGATAATTTCTTCTATACCGTCCCTTTCACAGATAATACTGGAATAGAAAACACCATCGACCAATTTATGAATGATGACCTGCTTTATGACAATCTCGAAGCGATCCGAAAAATTTTTGAAAAGGTCATGGGTAAGCGGTCTCGGAGGCTTGATTTCTTTCTCCAATGCAATGGCAATGGATTGCGCCTCGAAAGCACCAATTACGATGGGTAGCTTTCGTTCACCGTCTTCTTCACTCAGAATAAGGGCGTAAGCCCCATTTTGTGTCTGACTGTAAGAAATGCCTTTTATGTTAAGTCTTATGAGGCTCATGCATTCATAATGATTATAAATGGAATATAAAAAGGCTGCTTAAACAAGGGATTTACCTATTTAAACAGCCCTTTTTCATGGCACAAAATACTAAAATTTATGCGTTTTGTGCTTTAAAGGCTTTTAATTTTTCGATCAGTTGTGGAACCACTTCAAAAGCGTCCCCAACAATACCATAATCGGCTGCTTTAAAGAAGGGAGCCTCGGCATCGTTGTTTATAACCACCTTTACTTTGGAAGCGTTAATACCTGCCAAATGTTGGATAGCACCACTAATTCCTACAGCAATGTATAGGTTGGATGCTACAGGCTTCCCTGTTTGTCCTACGTGTTCGCTGTGGGGTCTCCATCCCATATCGCTTACGGGTTTAGAACAAGCAGTAGCGGCTCCCAAGGTTTGAGCAAGATCTTCGATCAATCCCCAGTTTTCAGGTCCTTTTAATCCGCGACCTCCAGACACCACGATTTCGGCATCGGCGATGGTTACTTTGTCGGTTGCTTTGTCTACAGATACCACTTCTACGTTTCCTTTGGAAATGGAAGGGGTAAAACTCTCGGAAGCAACGTCTGTATTGTTTTCCTTAACCCCATAAGCGTTTTTGGCAAGGCCAATTACTTTGGTAGGGGTGTTGATTTCGGTATTTGAAAAAGCTTTGTTGGTAAAAACACTGTGCTTTACCTTGAAAGGTGAAGTGCTGGAAGGCAATTCGGTAGCATTGGGAACATACCCAGCTTCCAAGTTTACAGCTACTAAAGGAGCCATGAATTTTCCATTGGCACTAGAGGTAAGCACTACCACTTCGGCACCTTCGTTTTTAGCCGCTTGGGCTACAGCATCGGCATACCCTTCTGCATTAAAAGTAGAGAGGTCGTCATTGGATACCTCCAAAACTTTAGAAGCTCCATAGTTACCCAATTCAGAAGTGCCCTCGGCATTAATGGTAACTGCTGTTACCTGGGTTCCCATCATGTCGGCAATCCCTTTTGCATAAGAAACAGCTTCGTGTGCTATTTTTTTGAATTTTCCGTTTTCGGATTCGGCAAATACTACTACTGACATATCTTAAATAACTTTAGCTTCGTTGTGTAATAAATTAACTAGATCGTCCACATTGTCCACGAGTTTAACCGCTCCCTTAGGGGCTGGTTTCTCGAAAGAGGCTGTTTGGGTTTCGGCTGCAGCATCTACAGGCTCTTTAACGTGAAGTGGCTTGGTTCTGGCCTGCATGATTCCACGCATATTGGGGATACGAAGATCGCTTTCTTCCACCAATCCCTTTTGTCCGCCTATCACCAAAGGCAATTCGGTTTTAAGGGTTTCTTTTCCGCCGTCTATTTCGCGTACGGCAGTTGCACTGTTGCCTTCAACTTCCAAACCAATACAGTTGTTCACAAAATTGGCTCCCGTTAGTTTGGATACCATCCCTGGCACCATACCGCCATTATAGTCGATAGATTCGCGTCCCCCGATCACCAAATCGTAACCACCTTCTTTGGCAATATGAGCCAATTGCTTGGCTACCGAATACCCATCGGTTGCAGGTGTGTTTATACGAATGGCTTCATCGGCACCAATAGCCAAAGCTTTTCTTAAGGTAGGCTCTGTTTCAGCTCCTCCTACATTAACTACATGAACACTGGCTCCTTGTTTTTCTTTGAACCACATAGCTCGGGTAAGACCGAATTCGTCGTTTGGGTTGATCACAAACTGAACCCCATTGGTGTCAAATTTGGTATCCCCTTCAGTAAAATTGATCTTAGAAGTCGTGTCCGGCACGTGGCTTATACAGACTAATATTTTCATATCGGATATTATGTAAAGTTGAGTGTAATTTTTCGGGTGACGAAGATACAACATATAATACTATTTTCTCCATAATTAATGGTTTTTTATGCATGCATAGTATTTTTGAAAGTGCTTTGCTTGATTTCCTGTTTTCGGAAGCGTTTTAACAGCCCGAAAAAATGGCATTTATCAAATTATTTACCTCGAAATAAGAAATAGTGTTATTTTTGTTTTCCCGAAAAAAATAGATTTCAGAAGAATAATGAAAACGATACAATTTAGAGAAGCCATTTGTGAGGCGATGAGTGAGGAAATGCGACGTGACGAATCCATTTATTTAATGGGTGAGGAAGTGGCAGAATACAATGGAGCATATAAAGCCAGTAAAGGAATGTTGGATGAGTTTGGACCCAAGCGTGTTATCGATACCCCCATTTCTGAATTGGGGTTTGCAGGTATCGCTACAGGATCTGCCATGAATGGGAACCGTCCCATTGTAGAATTCATGACTTTTAATTTCTCTTTGGTGGGAATCGACCAGATCATCAACAATGCAGCGAAAATCCGTCAGATGAGTGGCGGGCAATTAAATTGCCCCATCGTTTTTCGTGGTCCAACCGCTTCCGCGGGACAATTGGCAGCTACGCACTCCCAAGCATTCGAAAGTTGGTATGCCAACTGCCCAGGATTGAAAGTGGTGGTGCCCAGTAACCCTTCCGATGCCAAAGGCTTGTTGAAGAGTGCCATTCGTGATGATGATCCTGTAATCTTTATGGAAAGTGAGCAAATGTATGGTGATAAGGGAGAAGTACCCGAAGGAGAGTACCTAATTCCTCTTGGAGTAGCCGATATAAAGCGCGAAGGAAAAGACGTGACTATTGTTTCTTTTGGTAAGATCATAAAAGAAGCCTACACTGCTGCCGATGAGCTAGCCAAGGAAGGAATAGAATGTGAAATCATTGACCTTCGTACCGTACGCCCTATGGATCATAAAACGATTTTGGATAGTGTGAAGAAAACCAACCGTTTGGTGATCTTGGAAGAAGCCTGGCCTTTTGGCAACGTCGCTACCGAGGTTACCTACCAAGTGCAAAGCCAAGCTTTCGATTATTTGGATGCCCCTATCGAAAAAATAAATACTGCCGATACCCCGGCGCCTTATTCCCCTGCTTTGTTGGCCGAATGGCTGCCCAATAGCAACGATGTGATAAAGGCTGTTAAAAAAGTGTTATATAGATAAAAATCACACTTTTTTTAGGATATTTCCGTTTCCAAATCTGTTCACCTTTATACTTGCTATGAAGCAAACGCTACTATTCTTTTCCCTTATACTTAGTACTGCACTCTTCTCACAAACCAAAGTGAGTGGGGAAGTGAAGGATGAATATGGCGATCCCGTTGCTTTTGCCAACGTTATTTTTAAAGACTCCAACGAAGGGACCATTACCAACGAAAATGGTCGTTTTTACCTGGAAAGCGAAGAAATGCATGATGCCCTTTGGGTTTCTTTTGTGGGGTATGAGCTAAAAGTGGTGCCTTTGGAAAAAAGAACAACCTATAAAATGGAGATCGTTCTTAAGGAAGAAGCGGCTGAGTTGGATGAGGTGGTCGTTTTTAGTGGAAAAACTTCAAAAAAAGACAATCCCGCTATTACCATCTTGCGGAAGATTTGGGAAAACCGTAGGGAAAACGGGGTGAAGAAATTCAAGCAGTATGAATACGATAAGTATGAGAAGCTGGAATTCGACCTAAACACCATCGATTCGTCCCTTATAAAAAGCAAATTGTTTAAGGGGATGGAGTTTGTTTGGGAGCAGATAGATACTTCCAATATTACAGGAAACTCATACCTGCCTATTTTCATTAATGAAGCTATTTCCAAAGTATATGGAGACAATCTGTTAAAAGAAGAAAAGGAAATTCTGGAAGGGAACAAAAATTCCGGTTTCGAGAACAATCAAACCCTTATCGCTTTTGTAAAAGATCTTTACAAAGAGTATAACGTATACGATAACTACCTAAAGTTTTTCGACAAGGCCTTTACTAGTCCACTTTCTAGGACTGGGATCGATGTATACAATTATGTATTGCTGGATAGCGCCTATCGCGATAACAAATGGTGTTATAATATTGTATACTACCCAAGGCGTAAAAACGAACTGACTTTTAAGGGCGATTTCTGGGTAAACGACACCACGTGGGCCATTAAGGAGATTAACCTTCAGGCTTCGAAAAGTGCCAACCTTAACTGGGTGCGGGAAGTCTATATTGAGCAGGAGTTCGATGTGTTGAACGATTCTATTTTCTTGATTACCCGAGACTATTTCTTGAGCGATTTCTCCCTTCGGAAAAAAGAAAAAGCACAGGGGATTTATGGGAAACGAACCACACTGTACGACAATTATAAGTTCGATGAGGAAAAACCAAAGTCCTTTTATGGCGAACAGGTAGATCCGTATCGGGAAGAGATTTACAACCGATCGGACGAATTTTGGGAAGCCCGTAGGATGGAAGAGTTGAACAAGGATGAGGTAGGTATCTATAAAATGTTGGATACCCTTAAAACGGTTCCCCGCTTTAAATCGCTCTATAACATAGGAGCTACCTTGGCCAGTGGATATTACCAAGTGGGTAACTTGGATTTTGGACCCGTATTTTCCGTGTTTGGTTTTAATGAAGCTGAAGGATTGCGAATCCGTTTAGGGGGTCGTACCTATTTTGGACAGAACGACCCTTGGCGTTTCGAAGTCTTTGGAGCTTATGGTTTTAAAGACGAACGTTTTAAATACGGAATATCGGGCAAGTGGTTACTGGATCGCAAATCGAGGCTTACGGTCTTTGGTGGAAACAGGAAGGATGTGGAACAAACAGGAGCAAGTCTTACGGTGAGCAACGATGTCTTGGGACGTAACCTAGCCTCTTCATCGCTCATATCGGTAGGGGCTAATGATCGATTAACGCGTATTAACCTGAGTACCGTTGGGTTTTCTTTGGAACCTGCCCAAAACTTAAATGTACGATTAACAGGGTCATACCGGACACTACAATCGGCTACAGAAACTTTTAAGATTGACTATATAGACGATAATGGGAACATTCAAAACGAAGTGCAACAGCCCGAAATAGAACTTGGATTTTTCTATACACCCAAACGAAAAACATCTGGCTATGGCGTAGAGCGTACTATTATAAATGATGGGGATTTTGCCAGTATTTATTTGGGGTATACCTACGGATTGAAAGGTGTGTTAGGGGGTGATTTCGAATATTCGCGATTGCAAGCTTTGTACACCCAACCATGGAATATTGGTGGCTTGGGAAGGATGTATACCACCTTGGAAATGGGAAAAACCTTCGATCCAGTACCTTTAAGTCTATTGAGTCCTATCCCGGGAAACCAGACCCTATTTAGCATATACAACACCTTTACAAACCTTGATTTTTATGAATTCGTGAGCGATACGTATGCATCGTTCCACTTACAGCATAATTTTGGAGGGCGGATCTTTTCGAGGATTCCCTTGTTAAGAAAATTGAATCTTCGGGAAATTGTAGGCTTTAGGGCGGTGTACGGGGAACTTTCCCAAGAAAACATCGATCTAAGTAGGCCTGCTTTCGAATCCATTGCCGATGGAAGGCCATTGCTGCCCAACACCTTGGCTCCGTCCGACGAGATCTATTGGGAATGGAGTGTAGGGGTAGGTAATATTTTCCGCATTTTTAGGATCGACTTTAACTTCCGTGGCAACTATCTAGGCAATCCCGATGCTCGAAAATTTGGGGTTACAGGTGCTTTCGGCTTTTCTTTCTAGGAAAATTGCTCACATATACTTTTTCTTTCGATGAACTTATAAAACCAAATAAGTTCAAATATGAAACGAATTTTACTTTCTGCAGCCTTTTTGGCTATTACTGGCATTGCCAGTGCACAATCCATTTCTGAAGAATTGTTAAACAGGTACCAAAACCTTCCCGCTAATGGAGAATCCCCCTCCCATTATTTTTCACAGGAAGAACAGCAGTTACTCCGTGATTATCTACAAGCAGGAACATACGGCAATGAAAACCGAAATGGTGGAGCTGTAATTTATGGAGCAAGAAACAGTGCTGGTGAGTTTGGTAATTTCGATCCTGCAGATATTACTGTGTTCAATACCATTGGGCCTTCCTTGCCTACTTCAGATTTCGAATCATCTGGGGATATAGACCCCAATAACCTTACCATGGGGTATGTAACCACATTGAGCAATGGAGAATTTTACAGTATTGATATCACAACGGGAACTTATACATCTATGGGGACCATAACACCCCCTCCGGGGCAGGAGTGGAATGGGTTGGAGTTCGATCCAACTACAGGGGTATTGTATGCTATTTCCTCCGATTTCGATTTTGTGTCGAGCCTTTCTACCATAGATGTGGGTAGCATGAGTTACACCCTTGTTGGAGATACAGGGGCTCCTGGCGCTATTGCCATTGCCATAACCGATTCAGGCCAGATGTATGGCTACGATGTTATAGGGGATAGCTTTTTTAGTATCAACAAGGCAACAGGCCAAGGGACTTATATCGGGCAAATAGGGTTTAATGCTAATTTTGGACAGGATTTGGAGTGGGATTCCAGTAGCAGCACCATGTATATGGTATGCTACAACGAGGATGTGTTCGAAGGTGAGGTGCGAACCGTTAACCTGGATACGGGTGCTACCACCTTGGTGGGTGATCTAATACCCAGTGAACCTGGTACGCAAATGGCATGGGCGGCTATTCAAAACCCTCCAGTGTTATCCGTGAATGAAAGCGTGTTCCAAAATTTCTCCTTGTCGCCCAATCCTGCAAATAATCAGTTACACATTTCTTCAGAAGTCGATTCTATACTATTCATGAATGTTTTGGGGCAGCGGGTTTATGAAGTTAAACCGGTTTCCACTACTATTGATATTACTTCCTTATCGAGTGGAATGTATCTTGCTGAAGTTGAAATTGGTCGGGAAAAAGCTGTATTTCGAATTGTGGTGAAATAACTTTTTGATTTTCAGTAAATTTTAAATGGCTCTTAACAGTTTAATAAAGTAGGATTAAGCTAGGTAAACCATACAGATTTCGTATTTTTGCACCCCTCTTTAAGGGGTGTTATTATTGAAATTTTAATTGAAAAGATATATGACTGCAGATCAAGTAACTACCTTCGATGTACTCGTTGAGATTCCGAAGGGTAGCCGAAATAAATACGAATACGACTTTCAACTGAAGAAAATTCGGTACGACCGAATGATTTTCTCCTCTATGATGTACCCCGCAGACTATGGTTTTATTCCCGAAACCCTAGCATTGGATGGGGATCCATTGGATGTACTGGTATTGGTTACCGAGCCAACCTTTCCCGGTTGTGTTATAGAAGTAGCCCCCATTGGGGTATTTCACATGGCCGATGAGAAAGGTCCCGATGAAAAAGTAATCTGTGTGCCCGTGAGCGATCCCATTGCCAGTCGAGTGAAAGATCTTTCCGAGTTAAACCCTCATCTTATAAAGGAAATTGAGCATTTTTTCCAAGTATACAAGGACTTAGAAGAAAAGAAAGTCGATGTAGGTGGCTGGGGCGATGTAAATAAGGCTAAGGAAATTGTGGCTAAATGTGTCGATCGTTTTAGGGCGAGTAATGTCCCCGTGACCGACGTAAGCATACGGTAATACCGCAATACCATAGAACTAACGATTTGTAAAGCAATAACCTAGCCGTTATTGCTTTTTTGTTTTGTGCTATTTTCATACTTTTGCCCCGCTTAACTGAAAATGATTTATAACTAAATAACTTATAATGGAACAAAACATTATTTACATACCTATCGCACTTTCGGTACTGGGCTTATTGTTCATGCTGGTAAAGATGAGCTGGGTAAAGAAACAAGCAGCAGGTAACGAAAAAATGCAAGGTATTTCCAAAGCCATTAAAGAAGGTGCATTGGCCTTTTTGAATGCAGAATACCGATTGCTTCTAATCTTCGCTGTTATTGCTGCCGTTTTATTGTATGTAGTATCCACTATGGTTGAGTCCACCAGCTGGATGATCGTACCTGCCTTTATTTTTGGAGCTATTTTTTCTGCCTTGGCAGGGAATATTGGGATGCGTATCGCAACCGAGGCCAATGCAAGAACTGCAGAAGCAGCTAAAACCAGTTTGCCACAAGCGCTAAAGGTTTCCTTTGGTGGTGGTACCGTAATGGGTCTTGGAGTTGCCGGTTTGGCCGTATTGGGACTGAGTTTGTTCTTCTTGTTCTTCGTAGGTCAGTTTATGGGCGACGAAGGAAGTTTTTATAATAACATGACCGTAGTATTGGAAGCCTTGGCAGGATTCTCCTTAGGAGCAGAGAGTATTGCTCTTTTTGCCCGTGTAGGAGGGGGTATTTATACCAAAGCTGCCGATGTGGGTGCCGACTTGGTAGGTAAAGTAGAAGCAGGAATTCCAGAAGATGATCCACGTAACCCAGCTACCATTGCTGATAACGTAGGAGATAATGTAGGAGATGTTGCAGGTATGGGAGCTGACCTTTTTGGTTCCTACGTAGCAACTGTATTGGCTGCGATGGTATTGGGGAACTATGTAATCCGTGATATGTCTGCAGGAACACCCTTTACAGATGCTTTCAACAATATGGGCCCTATCCTATTACCCGTTGTAATTGCTGGGGTAGGGATCTTGGCTTCTATCATTGGAACCTTCTTGGTAAAGATTTCCAATAACGATGCAAAAGAAGCCCAAGTACAAAAGGCCTTGGATATGGGGAACTGGACTGCTATCATTTTAACATTGATAGCCAGTTATTTCCTAATCGACTGGATGTTGCCAGAAACCATGACTATGAATTTCTTTGGTGAAGGAGCCCGTGAAGTTGCTTCTATGAATGTCTTCTATGCAGCCTGTATTGGTTTGGCCGTTGGGGCATTCATCTCTATGGTAACGGCTTACTACACCAGTTTGGGTAAAAAGCCAGTTATGGATATCGTACAAAATTCATCTACAGGAGCAGCTACCAACATTATTGCTGGTTTAGCGGTAGGAATGAAATCTACTTTCCTTTCTGTAGTATTATTTGCCGCTGCTATTTATGGTTCTTACGAATTGGCTGGATTCTACGGAGTAGCATTGGCAGCCTCTGCTATGATGGCTACGACAGCTATGCAGTTGGCAATCGATGCTTTTGGACCAATTGCCGATAACGCTGGAGGGGTTGCTGAGATGAGCGAATTGGAGCCTCATGTTCGCGAGCGTACCGATATCTTGGATTCTGTAGGAAATACAACTGCTGCTGTTGGTAAAGGGTTTGCTATTGCTTCTGCTGCACTTACAGCTTTGGCTTTGTTTGCAGCTTATGTAACCTTTACGGGAATTGACGGAATTAACATCTTTAGAGCCGATGTATTGGCCATGTTGTTTGTAGGGGGAATGATCCCTGTTGTATTCTCTGCCATGGCCATGAAGAGTGTTGGTAAAGCTGCTATGGAAATGGTACAGGAAGTGCGTCGACAGTTTAGGGAAATTCCAGGGATTATGGAAGGAACCGGAACTCCGGAATACGCTAAGTGTGTAGATATTTCTACCAAAGCAGCTCTTAAAGAAATGATCCTACCTGGTTTAATAACCATAGTAACTCCAATCATTATTGGGTTGTTGTTTGGTGCTGAGCCTTTAGGAGGATATATGGCTGGAGTTTGTGTTAGTGGTGTTATGTGGGCTATTTTCCAGAATAACGCTGGAGGTGCTTGGGATAATGCCAAGAAATCTTTCGAAGCTGGTGTTGAAATCGACGGTGAGATGACCTATAAAGGAAGTGATGCTCACAAAGCAGCTGTAACAGGAGATACCGTAGGGGATCCGTTTAAGGATACTTCAGGACCTTCCATGAACATTTTAATTAAGTTGACTTGTTTGGTAGGATTGGTAATTGCTCCTATCCTTGGAGGACATGGTAGTGATGAAATTTCTATGGTTACTGAAGATGGCACCAAATTGGAAATCACTACAGATGGTGTAAAAGAGACCAAGGAAGTACAAAAGGAATTCAAGGTTACTTTTTCTGCAGAGGATGGAGAAACTGTAGGGAATGTAGCTATTACTACTACGGTTAATGGTAAGGAAGTTACCGAAACCAAAACCTTTAAAGGGACCAAGGAAGAAGTAAAAGCACAGATCGACGCTTTAAAAGCCGAAATTAAGAAAGAAAGAGATAATTAAAGAAATAGAAATTTCTCAATAAAGAAACCGGGCCATTCAGTTGCCCGGTTTTTTTATGCATGATTTTTTAAGAAAGCAGGGTAAGAAACTGGTTTTAATATAACGATAAGTATGGCGGTTCATTAAGAACTGCATAGCACGAATCGTTTAAATATCAGTTTATGAAAAAATCTCTTTTAGCTTTTTTAGCATTATTTGCCCTGCATTTCTGTTATGCCCAAAAAGATGTTACTGTTCCCGATGTTACCAGCTTTGACACAGGGGTCGGTTCACAATCTTCTGTGAATTCATCTAATGGGAAACTCAATTTAGCCCTTAACTTAATATCTCTTAAAGGGTATAAAGACTTAGGTGCTTCATTTGGTATAGCTTACGATGGAGCGCAGGTGCCAAAGCAAGTTAAGGCGTCCAATGAGATGATCCCAACTGGAATATTGGGATTGGGTTGGGGCATGCAAATACCACGTATTCTAGTCGACAACAAATTAACGGCAGCGAGGGATGATGACCGCTTTTATATGTTTGAAGGTGGCGGCCTCAACGAACTTATTGCCATAAGTAAAACTTCCTCAGAAATAGAGTTTCAGACCAAAATGGTAAAGCCTTGGAAGGTAAAATACTTTCCAAATGAAGAAAAGTGGGAAGTTATCAAAGACAATGGTTATAAGTATACCTATGATTATGTGGACTGGGTTTTGTATTGGGAAAACTGGATTGGGAATAGCAATGCACCCAATGCCCAACGTCAAGGTTCTGGATGGAGTCTGTCCTCTATCGAGGACATTTATGGAAATAAAATTTCATACGATTATTTTTCGCAAATGCAAAACCTTCCCGGATCGTCGTCTTCAACTAAGCGACACACGGAGGCTACCTATTTAGAGTATATAACGGGTGCATCAGGGGAAAAAATAAAATTGATTTACAACGATAAATCTTCGAACGAATACCATGAGGGCAATACCAACTCGGCAGAACCCGATGCTTACCAAGAGATTTATGAAAAAAAGTTCCTAAAAGCAATTGAAGCCTATGATGCTAACGATCAATTGCTGTATTCCTATGATTTAAGCTATGACTTTGTTGGGTCTGGAGAATACAGAAAACGGTTATTAAAGGAAATTACCTTAATAGGAGAGAATGGTGAAGAGCAACTCTTCAGGGAATTTCAATACAACACAGATGCCAATTCAGATTATTTTGGTTTGTTGGAGCATCAAATACTTCCCACAAAGGGACGTGTAAGCTACCAGTATACCACCAAAGAGGTAGAGGTAGACCAAGTATTCGAAATTTCTGGGAACAGCAAGAGTTCTTTTATTATTCAGAAGGATTATATGCTAAAGCTCACTTACCTTGAGGATTTAAACAAATATTTGTATGTCTCCCGATTAATTTGGGATGGGAATACTTGGCAAGAAGAGCATCTGGACATCCTGCCTGGAATCATGAAGATCGAAGATCAGGAAAATGGAGGGTACTATTTGGATGCACAGGTAATAGCTAGGGAGAATTTCTTTGCTATTCTATATCGCGTTAATGGCGCTAACTTTTACAGAAAATCTTATGGATTAAAGGACGACGGGGTTACTTGGGAAGAATTCTCTGGGATTTTTCATGTGCCGGGAGCAACCAATTCGGATGCAGTAAGGCTCATAGGTGGTGAAGATTTTTATGCTATTGGTAACCCAAGACAGGATCGGTTGAATTTTTACCGATGGGATGGCTACAGTTGGAAACAGGATTACTTCTATAACAATACCCCGGGACATTATTATTATACGGCATCCAACAATTATGTAATTCAGCATAATAAGGATACGGGCCCAGATACGGTAAAGTTCTACTATTACGATATCACGAATACGCTTCAGAACCGTATATTCAATACAGGATTGGAGACTTCAGGAAGTGGAAATTATGCCAGTTATTGGTATGGAGCACATTCGTTTGCATTGGTTAATGCCAATGCCAATCCAGAGTTTTATGTGCGTTGGGACAAGGATTATAACTATATCGCCAAGGATGTAGCTCCCTTTGGCTCTGTACCCGACGATATTACTTCTGAAGGTTTTTACAACAGTGTTTTTGCTACCACCAATAAGCGCTTCGATTTTTTTGATGGGGACTGGCAGAATGAAACCTATGTAACCCGATATAAAGGTAATGGCAATTGGGCACTTTCGTCTACGTTGGCATCACAGTTTATCTACGATAAGAGTTTATCTGGTTTTGGGGATGATTTTTATGTACACCCCAAGGATGTTCAACACCCTGATATTTGGAATCCACCTACAAGTACAAACGTCTTTCATGTATTCAATGCCAATACGGGTTCCTGGCATACGAGTGAGTTTTCCACAGCGGGTAATACCAATTATAAAAAAGATAAGCTGTCCTTCGATGTATTTGGGAGTAAATACGCTTTGGCCAATGCAGAATTATATAAACTAAATACTGATTTTACAATTACCAGTCTCAGCACGTATCCGGTTAACACCATTTTTTCCAAATCGGATGGAGGAAACACCCTTTATATTTCTTCCAGAAATGGAAGCAGTAGCAGTGGGGGAGGTTTTGCCAAAGTCTTATCCCTTACCGACGAAAACCAAATAGTGGAATTCGACATGCCCAACGACATGTATCTTCATACCAGTAAGTACAAGTCATTCCCTTCGCATGCATTGGGGTATAATACTTTGGTGTTGAGCAATAGCGGTAATACATCTTTTAAAATCTACCGATTGATAGATGGTAAGTTGGATTACAATGCACAAGGGAAAACCATTCAAAAAGACATTGTAGTAGTAAAAGAGACGTTTGACCCTGTAATCTCGAGAAAGCATAGGAAATACTTTTGCTATTTCAATCCAAAAGCAGCCAAAGATAACCAACGTGTTTTCTACAGTATCGTTTCACAACAAAATGATGCCAATCGGGTTTTGGGTAGCTCCGCTACTTTTTATGATGCAGGATTATCCGATATTCGTAGACAAGGGTTACCCCTTAAAACACAGAGTTTCGATGCCGATGACCAATTGCTGTCCGAGCAGGTAAATCATTGGGATGTAAAACGAATTGGGTTGGAAGGGCGCTATTATATTAATTTAAGGCGAAAAGAGACCCGTTCCCTCGAAAACGATGAAGAGTTTAAAACCGATGAGTTTTATAGCTATCATCAAGATAATGGGCTCATAAGGCTTCATGAAGTTTTGGATAGTGAAGGAAATACAGAATATACCGAGACGACATATCTTTATGAGCATTATCCAGAAGTATTGGATGACAACCTTATAAGCCCCGTAATTTATACGCGTAACTATTCCCAGTTTGAGAATGATCCAATAATTAATAAGTATGCTACCGCTGTAAAATGGGACTTGTCTGGAATCCCAAGGCCCCAAAGCAATTATGCTTGGGATGGTACAGGATCTACAAATTTCGATTTTAGTAGTACTCCATCCAATTTTAGGGATAGTCAAGCTATTTCTCAAGTAGATGCTTATGGTAACGTGCTCGAGGAAACAAACAGATCTCAAGTAGTTACCTCTTACATCTATGGATATGGAAATAAGCGCTTAGTAGCTAAGGTAGAAGGAGCTACCTATGCTCAAGCCATAGCACAGGTAAACCTAAGTACTCTTAATAACCCGTCCAGTGAAACCCAACTGTTGGCCGAACTACAAAACCTAAGGGATGGCTTGCCTAATGCATATGTTACTTCCTATGCATATCACGTAGGGGTTGGACTTACCACCATGGTAGATTCTCGGGGAAGGCATCTAACCTATGAATATGATAATTTCTTTAGACTAAGTCACATAGTAGATCATGAAGGCCATATTGTTAAGAAGAACGAATACCAATATAGGCAACAGCCTTTTACTTATGAGTCGGAGCCTATGGATGTTTTGGACTGTCCAACGCTTACTGTTCCTTCCGATCCGTTGACCTTAACCTTAACGAAGGTTTCTGGGTCTGATACAGCTTCCTTTTATGAGGTTACAGCATCGGATGGAGGAAACTATACCTACGAATGGGTGTATGCAGCCAACAGTGGTAACGTGAATAACTTTCCTTACATAGCTACTGGAAACCATCTAAGTTCCACAAACCCAAATTGTAATGACGGAGAGCTTTCCATTTTTGCAAAAATCGTAGATGCCTCGGGACAAACCATCGTCCAGAGCAATATTGTTAACCACACATACAGTTCAGGACCTGAATGTAACCCACAATAAATACTTGCCATCATGAAATACACACATAAATATATTTTTTTCGTTTTAGTAGTTTTTGGATTGTATAATGCCCTTGGTAACAACATAGATCCAAAAAAGAGTATTGACCCTCCAACTGGAGAAGCACCGGGTAATTGTGATGACGGTGATGCCTGTATAGATGCAGAACCTGGATCTGTCTGGTACTGGCGGGATTCCGACGGTGACGGTATAGGTGGAAATGGTAGTGGAATCTGTTCTACATCTCCAACGCCACCACCAGGATATGCCACCACTTGTCACGACTGTAATGACAATAGTCCAACCACAGGAGGTCCCAAAACATGGTATTTGGACAATGATGATGATGGGTATGGAGGTAACACTCAAGGAATCACATCCTGTACCAGACCTACTCCCGATCATGTAGATAACAATGACGATTGCGATGATACCAACGACAATATTACGGTAGAAATAAGGTGGTATCGGGACAACGATGGAGACGGTTTTGGAAATCCGAACGTAACCCTATATGCTTGTACGCAACCCAATGGGTATGTAAATAATAATGATGATTGCGATGATAATGACGACACCACCACCCTATTGGTATTTTATGCCGATGAGGATAACGATGGGTATGGTGACCCCAACAATACGCAATTGGGATGTACCAATCCCATAGGTTATGTAAGTAACAATTTGGATTGTAACGACAATCATTCGTTCATCAACCCAAATACCCAATGGTATCCCGATAACGATGGAGATGGATACCCTAACACCAATTCAACCAGTATCGTTCAGTGCGAACAACCACAAGGTTATGCTACTGGGGAGCATGATTGCGATGATACAAATGCCACATTTAATCCGGGTACTGTTTGGTATTTGGATAGTGATGGAGATGGGTATGGTGATTCTGAAGAAAATTACTTAATACAATGCTCACAGCCTAATGGATATGTGCTTAATCTGAATCCAATCGACCCATTGGAGGAATCTCCACTTCCCGATTTATCCAGTCTGGATATTACGGATATGAGTATGATATATACAGTAGAGCCTTATGAAGCTGTATCTACATTGGTCGACCTAGATGCCTTGAGCGAAGCCAAAAAGATGCAATCGAAGACTTATTTTGATGGTTTGGGGAGGCCCATTCAACAAATTTCGATGCATGCAGGTGGATTAACCCCCATTGGGTTTAATGAGGAAGCCATTGCTGCTTCTGGTTGGATAGACGACTGGACTTCCGACAATGGGTCGACCCCTTTTTACAACCAGTATGGAGATGATGTCGAAAACAAAAGGGTATATAGTGTTGGACCCACTGGCGAACCCGAATTGCTTTGGGAATGTTCCAATAATGCACTTAACGAAAATGTACAGGACGGTGGATGGACCACCAACTTGGTTACTATAGAGAACGACAAAACCTATATGTATTCCACCTGGGTAAAACGTACAGGAAGTGCCGCCGAAGGTAAAGTGATGCATACAGGAAGCAATTTGGTAAGCCTGGATAACAACACGGTTACCGCCACCCCTAGTTTTGTAAATGCCAATCTGCCTACTGTGAATGAGTGGTACTTGTTAGTGGGGGTAATTCACCCTAGTGGTCATGCCGCAGGTGATTTGGGAATAAGCGGTATATACGATCTCAATGGAAACAAGGTGGTAGACGGTACAGAATGGAAATGGCAAAGTACAGTGAACACTACCCGATTTGGGGATTATATGTATCAGGTAAATGGTAATACTACCCGACAGTATTTCTATCAACCTGTACTTCAAAAAATGGACGGAACCGAACTTTCCATTGAAGGTATTTTGGGGATTTCCACAGGGAACGACATTATCAATTACATAGAGTACGATCGGTTTGGTCGAACCACGAAAGTATACTTGCCCTATGGTAAGTTAAAAGAAGAGTCTGGGAATTTCGAAGTATCAGCAAAGAGCGACCTCCATACATTCTATAGTGTAGGGAGCTTCGAGAACTCCTATGCCCAAACCCACAATCCTTTCAGTGAAACTGTTTTCGATCGATCCCTTCGCAATAGAAGCTTAAGACAGGGAAGCAGTGCGGATAATTGGCAAATTGGAACTGGACACGAGGTTACTTATGACTACGATTTTAACAGTAGTAATGAAGTGCGACATTACTCAGTTTCCTTGGATTCCAATTTACAACCTACTTTGGTCGACAATGGATATTACCCAAGCAATGAGTTGGTAAAATCTGTAGTAAGAGACGAGAACTGGGTAGCTGGTGTAAACCATACTGCAGAGGAATTCAAAAACAAAGATGGCTTAATCATTTTAAAGCGAGCTTATGTAGACGGTACCACATTATCCACCTATTATGTGTACGATACGTACAGTAATTTAACATACATATTGCCTCCAAAAGCAGAACCTCATTCGGGATCTATTTCAAATTCGATTTTAAACGAATTATGCTTTCAATATAAATATGATCATTTAAGGCGTCAAGTAGAAAAGAGAAAACCTGGTGTTGGTGGTTGGGAAAAGATAGTATACGATCATGAGAGCAGACCTATTTTGGCCCAGGATGCAAAAATGAGTCTAGAGAATAAATGGGTATTTACTAAGTATGATAAGTTTGGAAGGATTGCTTACACAGGTAAGTTTGGTACTAACCACTCTCGGGAACAATTACAAGACATCGCAGATAATTGGGTGTCGATAGACGGGCTTCCTCAAAACGAAACTCGAATTGGTTCTCAGGAACTAGATGGGGTTGCTATTGGGTATACCAATAATGCTTTTCCAACTACCAATTTAGAGCTGTTAACAGTAAACTATTACGACGACTATAATTTCCCTGACACCAATATGGTGGCAGTCCCATCGACAATAATGGGGCAAAGTGTTACTGCCAATGTAAAAGGATTGGCTACGGGAACTTGGACGAGGACCCTAGGTGCTGATACGTGGAGTAAAGCCTATTCTTTTTATGATGAGAAAGGAAGAGCTATAAGAGTTCATACCATTAATCATTTGGGAGGACACACCATTCTAGATAGTGAAATAGACTTTAGGGGCAAAGTAGTTAAAACGGTAACCCAACATGAAAAGGATGCCTCAAGCCCTTTGGTGTCTATTGTAGATCAATACAAGTTCGATCATATGGAACGTTTGCGAACCCACAAGCAAACTGTTTACGATGGTCCTACAAATAGTTCAAATTATACCGAACGTATTGTTTCAGGCTTTGTGTATGATGCCATTGGACAACTGGCTGTGAAATACATAGAACCAAAGGATGAAGCATTTGGGTGGCATTTGGCTCAGAGCAATTCCAACAGGGTCGTTTCCAAAAGTACTTTCAAAAAAGGAATTGAGGGAAGTTGGAACCCAATTACAAAAACTTCGGCCGTAATTGTAAAGAAGCAAAGCCTTGAAATTCAGTGTTCAAACCATGAGGATGGAGCCTATGGCTTTTACGAGCTCCAAGCTGGGGTGACTTACAATGTGTCTATGGATGTGAATAAAAAAGGGTTTAAAGATGATATTGAACTCAGTATTACTTCGTACAAAGACATATTACATCATAGCATCATTACTGAGAGTGGTACTGTTAACATGACGATTACACCCACTCATTCAGGTATAAACGTTATTACTTTCCGAATGCTCTCAGGCGGGTCTAGCTATAAATCCCCTCAAATTTTTAGTATAGACAATTTTACGATAGTAGAGTCTTCCGATGTGCCTCCACAAATGACGATGCAACTCATGGAGGTAAATGCATTGCAGACTATCGATTACAAATACAACAGTCGTGGATCGTTAACGGATATTAATGATGTGCATGATATGCAGGACGACCTGTTTGCCTATAAAATGAACTATGACCAAACTACTTTAGGCATGGCAAGCCTGCCGATGTACAATGGAAATATCTCTGAAACTTTCTGGAAAACCAAGAATGATGATGTCCTTAGAGGCTACGGTTATTTATACGATGCATTGAGCCGATTGAAACAGGCAACCCACACAGATTCCAATTATAATCTGAATCTGGTTACCTACGATAAGAACGGAAACATTCTCACCCTAAACCGTAATAGGGGTAATGCTGGAACAGTAGATGATTTTGTATACGGGTATGATTCAGGGAATAAGCTTACTGCATTGAGTGGGTCAAAATCATCCAATTACACTTATGATGTAAATGGAAATATGCTTACAGATAGTAGTAAGAACATTACTGCCGATATTGTATACAATCACTTAAACCTGCCTGAACTGGTAACCTTTACCAATGGAGATGTTATTCAGTATGTATACGATGCTTTGGGAACCAAGCTTCGGAAACGCGTAACCCAAAGCGGGGTAGAAACGGTAACAGACTATTTGGATGGATTCCAATATACTCAGGATGTATTACAATTTTTCCCACAATCCGAAGGATATATAGCTGTAGACATATCACCTACCAATGAATTGATTTTTAGTTATGTGTATAGTTACACAGACCACTTGGGGAATGTCCGATTGAGTTATAGTGACACCAATGGAAATGGAAGCATCTCTACTGATGAGATTGTGAAGGAGAACAATTATTATCCGTTCGGATTGCTCCATGAGGGCTATAACAATATCGTAAATCCATTGGCGTCCATGTATAATTATGGATACAGTGGTAAGGAATTGCAATTGGAGAATGGCATAGCCTGGTTGGATTTTGGAAGCCGGAATTATGAAGCAGAGCTGGGAAGATGGATGAACTACGATAGACTAGCCGATGATCCTATGCAGGTAGATATGTCGCCTTATGCCTTTAGCCTTAATAACCCTGTTTATTATAACGATTTATCTGGAGACTGTCCCATTTGTATTGGAGCAATCTTCGGAGCAGTTGTAGGTGCGGTTGTCGGGGGTGTTTCGGCCGCGATGAATGGAGGCGATTTTAGTGATATAGTTAAAGGAGCTGCAGTAGGAGCATTAAGTGGAGCTGTGGCGGGAGCTGTGGCTACTGTTGCTCCAGGATTATTGGCAACTGCTGGTTTGCCCAGTGGAGGAATTCTGGGAGGAGCACTTACTGGTGCTATATCGAGTGCAGCAGGAGGAATTGTAAGTGGAGGTGTTGGAGCCGCTTTAGACGGAGGAGATTTTGGAGATATTCTGGGAGGAGCTGCTTCAGGTGGAATTAATGGAGCTCTTACAGGCTTTGTAACTGGGGGAATACTTGGTTACTTCACCACGCCAGCAAGAGCCAATGTGTGGACTGGTAAAATGCCAAACTTAAACCCAGTAAATTCCATTAAGCCACATGGAATCAACCAAGTAGGAGGCGGCTTAGACGATATTGCCGATGACATTAAAATTCCACAGGTAAAAACACCTACGCCTGATAAGATTACACCTCCGGCCAAAAGTACAACGGGGAACAATAAACCAACAGTGAAAACCAACCCTGATTTGCAGACAAAAGCCATTCGTATTGCGCCAGCTGAAAAAGGAAGGGTTTTTACTAGCGGAAAGCAACACGGGGTTCTTAAGCACTGGGATGAAATGTTGAATTATGCAGATGAAGCATCTGCATTAGGGAAAGATGTTTATTTAAACAAACAAATCAATACTGCCCTTGGCAAAAAAGTCCCCGGAGTTGGAAAATGGAAACCGGATGCAATTTCAATTGGTAAGGATAATGTAATAGATTTGTTGGAGGTTGTAAGCCCATCACAGACATACAATCAGATTTTAAATAAAATGAACACAATGCAATCGGCTTTGGAGAACTTAGGATATAAGGTTAATACAAGAATAATAAGCCCAACCTATAATTAATAAATTGTATGAGTACTGAATTTGATATTATAACAAGTTTTTATTTTGATGATGAATTGGATTTTTCAACAATAGATTTTTTGGTTGAATATATTTCAAGGAAATCACATGCTTTGTATGGTAAAGAGCTTCAAACCATTTCATATAGTTACAATGAAGGCCAAAGGCAGAGGAATAAAAGCTTAAAATTCAATCCCAAGAACTTTCTCAAGTTTAAAACCGATTTTGAGAAGGAAGAGTTTACAGGTTTTGAAGTGTCTGTACCTTCAAAAAATGCATCTGTAAAATCAAGGGATCATGATATATCATTTCACTACGCCCCTAAAGGCCGGTATAGAAAGAACAGCTCCATCCTATTACAAATAGGTGCAGGCTATCCAGATCCTAAATTTGAGATGACCGAATTAAGGCCAATGGTCAAAGATTTAGTTGGCTATATAAGTGAATCGGGAATTAGGGTGGATTATGGCTTTGTCTTTCCCATGGAAAGAAGAAAATTCCCTAAGTTCTTTGCAAAAGGAATCGCTTCAGGTGATTTAACCGCAGACGAAGTGCTCAGTGCTAACTTATGGGGAAGAAATTACTATAATTGTAAGGATAAACTTTGGAAGGTGTTTTGGGGTAATATACTAACCCCAGAGCATCTGTCTGAAGTGCAGATGCACAGCTTGTTTGGTCAAGATAATGTTATAACTGTTAATCAAGACACTTTCCTATGTTGCTTACCTTTCAATACTTTTAGGTATGAAGATCAGTCTAATTGGAATGAAGCAAAGGAAAGAATTAGTGACTTTTTGGAGAAAAACAATAAGCTGATAAAGGATGATTAGTGTCTATAATTAAGTTTAACTTTTAAAACATTTAAATGGATACATCAATAATATATGTAATCATAGCGGCTACCATAGCAGGCATAATTAGTGGTCGTGCCGTGACTAAAAAGAAAAAAAACTTTCAATCGAAAGCTTCTAGAAAAAGAAATAAATAGAAAAACCTCTCTCATTTCGAGAGGGGTTTTTATTTTATAAGAGTTGTTTTCTATAGTTAAAATAATCCGTGCAGTTCTGCATCGATCTTATTAATGACTTGTCCCAAGTCTTCGGGATTGTCCACAAAGTTGAGGTTGTCCACATCGATGATAAGGAGATTCCCTTTATCATAGTCATGTATCCAAGCTTCGTAACGTTCGTTCAATCGGCTTAGGTAATCGATACTAATGGAGTTTTCGTATTCGCGCCCCCGTTTGTGGATCTGGTTTACCAAATTGGGGATCGTACTTCGTAAGTAGATGAGCAGATCAGGCCCTTCGGTAACACTTTCCATAAGATCGAAGAGGGAACGGTAATTTTCGAAATCCCGATTGGTCATGAGTCCCATAGCGTGGAGGTTGGGTGCAAAAATGTACGCATCCTCGTAGATGGTCCTATCCTGGATCACCTTCTTGCCGGTTTTGCGTATTTCCATGATCTGTCGGAAACGACTGTTCAAAAAATAGATCTGAAGGTTAAAAGACCAACGTTCCATCTGATTGTAAAAATCATCCAGATAGGGGTTGTCTTCTACATCTTCGTAGTGGGCTTTCCATTTGTAATGTTTGGCTAGTAAACGCGTAAGTGTGGTTTTGCCGGAGCCAATATTTCCTGCTATCGCAACGTGCATAGAGCTTACTTCTTTGGTTGATTTAGTGTTAAGCTGTAGAGGAGTTTTCCGTCATAAATATAAAGCAATTCTTGTGTTAACTGCAAGTCTTTTATTGGGTTTTCGGTTAATTGAAAATCCAGGGGTTCAATCGCTCCTTCAGCAATCCAGTAGAGTTTGTTTTCTTTCAGCCCAATGAGCTTATCCCCATGGCGGACTAATTTTTCGAACCCCTTCAGTTCCTGTTCCATAAGCAGGCTTCCATAGATGTTTACCTGCCAAATCCCATCATTGGTTAGCAAGAAACAATCATTGAAATTACTGGCTAAGGTTTCAGGAACCCCTTGGTAAGGTTGCGAGAAAACGGTCTCTCGTAAGGTTCGATAATCGAACAATTGTAGTTGTTGGGTGTCTGCATTAAAGAGCCATAAACGATTATTGCCAGCATTGGTGGCCCATCCTACATTAATGAAATTGGGAAGCGTATTAAAGTTGATGCGTTCTGTTTCGTTAAGACGGTTATCCAAAAAAACAACTGTATTGGTTTCCGCATAAAAAACAACCACATTTAATGGGTTGATCATATCCACAAAGGTGATGGGGCCCAATTGGTAATCCTGAAAAACAAACTCTCCCAAGCTTCCCTTTTTATGAAGCACACTTTCTTTTATGTAGTATACATGCTTGTAGGAGTCATACCCAATAAACCGATCTGCCTCAAAAGCTTGGGATTCCTTCAGTGTGAATTGTTGTGCATGTAGCGAAGTGCAAAAAAGCAATAAAATGAGCCATCTCATACTTGGACAAGATACAAAAACCCAGCCAAGATTAGCAAATCAGTTTGTACCCAAATCCACGAACATTTACGATCTGTATGTTTTCGTCTTTTTTCAACTTCTTTCGAAGTTTGGTAATAAACACATCCATGCTTCGGGCATTGAAAAAATCGTCGTCCCCCCAAAGTTTTTTGAGGATAATGGAACGATCCAGTACCTGGTTCTTGTTGTTGTACAAATGGTACAAAAGGTGCGCTTCCCTGTGGGTAAGGTTCACAGGGTCCCCTTGTTTATAGGTAAGGGTTTGTTGCTTAAAACCAAAAATGTAATTGCCAATGGTCATTTCGGAAGGGGCATTCTCCTTTCTGTGATTGAGCAGGTTTTTAATACGGACAATAAGCTCTTCCATACTAAAGGGCTTTTTTAGGTAATCATTACCACCAAGGGTAAAGCCTTCCACTACATCCTGGGTTTGCGATTTTGCAGTCAGGAAAATAATGGGAATCCCTTCATCCTGCATCCGTATTTCCTTCGCCAGCGTAAATCCGTCCTTTTTGGGCATCATTACATCCAACACCAAGAGTTGGGGCTTTTCTTTGTAATACGTGTCTAATGCTTCTTGACCATCTCGGCACAGCAATACTTGAAACCCTTTTGTTTCCAGGCTTTCCTTTACGATCTGCCCAAGAGCAGGTTCGTCTTCGGCCAAAAGTATTTTTGCAATGCTATCCATAGGGCAGGGATATTTTGAAGGTTGTGTTCGGTTTTATGTCCAGTTGAATGGTCCCCCCGTGTTTTTCAATAATGGCCTTGGTGTAATACAAACCAATACCAAAACCTTTTACATCGTGTGTGTTTCCTTTGGGAACCCTGTAGAATTTTTCGAACAGCTGTTTTTTATGGGCTTCGGTAAGAGAATTACCACTGTCACTTATGGCAATAGCTACATTGTTTTTGTGTTTCTGAATAGAAACCTGTATAGAATCTCCTCCGTACTTAAGGGCATTGTCGATAATATTATTGGTTGCATTTTCGAAATGGAACGAATCCACACGACACATAATAGACTCTTCGTTGGTATGAAAAGAAATCTCCTTCTGCTCATGCGAAAACAGTTCCTTTTGAGAAGCCTTCTGAAGCAGTTCAACCAAATCACAAGATTCTGGTTTTAGATCCAACTTATCACTGTCCAGTGTGGCAGTCTCCAATAATTTTTCGACCATCACATTCAACTTGTCTACCTGTTCGCTCGATATTTTGGCATAACGTAGGTTCTTTTCGCGGTCCTCTTCCGAAGAGAAGTTTTGTATGGCTTCCATTGCAACACCTATAGTAGCAATGGGGGTTTTAAATTCATGGGTGATATTGCCGATAAGGTCGTTTTTTACCTCTGCCAATTGTTTCTGCTGCTGAATGATCTTAAGCAGGTACAACAAACAACCAATCACAGCTACCATTAGCATGAAGGAAAGCAACAATCCAACCGTATTTTTCTTAAGCACAGCTAAAGTGATGTTTGGAAAATGTGCCTGTAAAACATCATTGTGAAAAAAATAAGGAGAATGAGATGCTGTGGAAAGGGTCGCTTTTTTTACATCCTTGGCACGCAGGGTGTCGCTTTCATTATGACCATTGTTGTAGGTAAGTCCATAATCCAATAAGATGTTTTTTCGATCCAATTCTTCCGAAAAAAGACTGTCAACCTTGGGAAGTGGCACCATTTCTTCCGAAAAGGAAATCATGATCTTGCTAGAGAGTGCCGTGAGCGAATTCACATCGAAATTAAAGGTTGCACTGTCATGGATAACAGGGCCTAGTCGAAGGGAATCGGATACGCTCTCATAAGCAATGTCCAACTTAAGGCTATCGTCCCAGTTCGTTTTTAAAATGGTAACCGAGCCTCCTATGGAATCCTTGTAAAAAATAGAATCTGTCTTTGTAAGAGGACCATCCCTTAAAACAAATGTTTTGCCTCCTTTAATTTTCCTTTCTATAAGGGAATCCTTTTTTGT
>JANQKN010000149.1 GCA_028281065.1 Flavobacteriaceae bacterium
GAACTTAAGCAGCCTAGCGAAGTGCTGCGCCCTCAACTATTATCCATGGCGAAATGTATTCGTCACCGTGGCCCAGACTGGAGCGGTATCTACGATACCCCAAAAGCTATCCTGGCACACGAACGCTTGGCTATTGTAGATCCAACCAGTGGAAAACAACCCTTGTTTTCGCCAGATAAGAACCTAGTGTTGGCTGCCAATGGAGAAATCTACAACCATATGGAGTTAAGAAAGCAATTTGAAGGCAACTACGAATTCCAGACTAAGAGTGACTGTGAAGTAATCCTGGCACTCTACAAAGAAAAAGGAACAGCTTTCTTGGATGAATTGAACGGTATTTTTGGGTTCGCCATTTACGATGTGGAAAAAGACGAATACCTCATCGCCCGCGATCATATGGGGATCATTCCCCTCTACATGGGCTGGGACCAGAACGGAACTTTTTATGTAGCGTCCGAGCTTAAGGCATTGGAAGGGGTATGTACCAAAATTGAACTCTTCCCTCCAGGCCATTATCTACACAGTAAAGATGGGGAAGTAAAACGCTGGTGGACCCGTGATTGGATGGACTACGAAAACGTAAAGGACAACGAATCTTCCATCGAAGAATTACGCGAAGCCTTGGATGCTGCCGTACACAGACAATTGATGAGTGATGTTCCTTATGGTGTGTTGCTTTCGGGTGGATTGGACTCCTCCATTACTTCTGCCCTGGCTAAAAAATATGCCGACAAACGTATTGAAAGCGGTGACAAAGAAGGAGCTTGGTGGCCACAATTGCACTCCTTTGCCATAGGATTGGAAGGTTCGCCCGATTTGGCAGCTGCTCAAAAAGTAGCCGATCATTTGGGAACCGTTCACCATGAAATAAAATTTACCATTCAAGAAGGGATCGATGCCATACGGGATGTGGTGTACCAACTGGAAACCTACGATATTACAACTATTAGGGCTTCCACCCCTATGTATCTTATGGCACGAGCCATAAAAGCCATGGGGATTAAGATGGTACTTTCGGGAGAAGGAAGCGATGAGATTTTTGGTGGGTACCTGTATTTTCACAAAGCCCCCAATGCAGAAGAGTTTCACAAGGAAACCGTGCGTAAATTAGACAAACTGCACCAATACGATTGCCTACGAGCCAACAAATCTTTAGCTGCTTGGGGAATTGAAGGTAGGGTTCCGTTTTTGGACAAAGAATTCATGGATGTAGCCATGCGATTAAACCCCAAAGACAAGATGATTACCCCAGAGCGTATGGAGAAATGGATTCTACGAAAAGCTTTTGAGGATATGCTCCCAGAAAGTGTAGCTTGGCGTCAAAAGGAGCAGTTTAGTGACGGGGTGGGTTACAGTTGGATCGATACCCTAAAGGAGTTGGTTGAAACCGAAGTAACCGACGAGCAAATGCAAAATGCTAAGTACCGCTTCCCCATACAGACCCCAACTTCTAAAGAAGAGTTTTACTACCGTTCCATTTTCGAAGAGCACTTCCCTAGTGATACTGCAGCTTTAAGTGTTCCTTCCGTACCCTCGGTAGCCTGTAGCAGTCCTGTAGCCTTGGAGTGGGACGAAAGCTTTAAGAACATGAACGACCCAAGTGGACGTGCTGTAGCCAACGTGCACGAAGAAGCCTATGAATAATAAAAAAGCCACCCGTATCAGGTGGCTTTTTTTATCGTAAAGATGGTTTATCATCCTGTATAAGTGTAAATTTGGACAAGATGGATGCAAAAAGAAATTCAATACTTTTTAGGAGCTTGCTAAGCATCATAATCCTATTATGTATTTTTTCCTGTGACTTCCACTCTGCGGAAGATTACATTACCCAAGCTGAAAAACTGGAGCAGCAGGAAAATTACGAGGAAGCCATCGTCTTTTTAGATATGGCGATTGAAAAAGACCCTAAAAATGTAATCGCCTACTTAAATCGCGGTGCAGACAAATCGATGCTGGAAGATTACGAAGGAGCCATTAAGGATTATGTACAAGTCACCAAATTGGACTCAGACAATACCCTAGCCTACTTTAACAAAGGCTTAAACAAAGCAAGGTTGAAAAACTATTTGGGAGCAGTAAGAGAATTCGATATGGCAATTAAAACAAAAGGTTCCGAAATAATTTATATCAACAAGGTTGAAAATTCCTTTTTTGATACAGGTTTTGAATTTGATGTCGACATGGCAGCCATTCGATTTGAAAGAGGGCTAGCACGATACCAAATAGATAGTTTAAAATCTGCATTTGTTGATTTTAGCTTCTGTATTAATGAAGAGTATCAACTACCCTACTCCTATTACTGGAGGGGAATCATCTACATAACTGTCGGTAAGCTAAATGAGGGCTGTTTGGATATGAATAAAGCCAAACAATTAGGAGACTCCGAGGCCCAAAGTATCATCGATGAATACTGTAACTAGTAAAGTTACATTCAACAGGACCTTGTTACGAAAAAGCCCCCGAATTCGGAGGCTTTTCTTCAATAGCTATAGTTTAATAAGTTGTAATAAGATTATTTACCAATGGAATCGACTGGGAATAAAAATTCAAAAAAATCTACATGTTCATTGTAAATCTCTTCCCTCTCACCTTTTGAAACAACCACAACAGCTTGTAACAAATCATACATATGTTCAAATTTATCGATGGTAAAAATATTACGGTAAAACCGTAATTTAAAATCTATCAACTAGTAAATATGTAGATCGACGAAAATCGTCTTTGTCTATAATTAATCTGAATTCAGTCTTGTTTTTTACTTTTCCAGAGATACTGCACTACCTATATTTTTGAGTTCTATTAAAAATAAGTTAGCTTAGCGCAAAACCTTGTTATGAAAAAAATTACACTACTCGTTTTTTTATTGTCTTTATC
>JANQKN010000174.1 GCA_028281065.1 Flavobacteriaceae bacterium
ATCTTGCGAAAAGACACTATAGAAAAGGTCTATGGAGGAAAAAAAGACGATGCTTTAGAAGCCCGTGGTGCTTTAGGGATTAAAATCGAACAATTGGTGAATAGCGGAAGACTTAATGTATATACCCCTTTCCATATCCTGAAACTGACCAAAGATGAAAATGGGATTCAAATTGAAGGAAATTTGAATGACCATATCGAAACCATCCCCAACATCGATGAAATTATAAGCAACACCGGTTCCCGTCCCGATTTGGACATGATCCGTGAGGTGCGTGTCGATCTCGATTCCTCTTTGGAATCTGTATTCGATCTGGCCGAACTCATAGACCCCAATATCCACAGTTGTGGAACCGTACGACCCCATGGGGAAAGAGAATTGCGCCACCCTGAAAAAGATTTTTACATCGTGGGATCGAAAAGCTACGGAAGGGCCCCTACGTTCTTAATGGCAACAGGCTATGAACAAGTACGGTCCATCGTGGCTTACATGGATGGCGATATGGAAGCAGCTGAACGAGTGGAATTGAACCTTCCCCAAACAGGGGTTTGTAGTTCGAACAATGTAGGCGCCAAAGGAGAGTCTACTGGAAGTTGTTGTGGCCCTGAAGAAGTGGTGGAGCAAGTAAACAGTGGCATATTTGCCAATAACGGAATAGAATCAAAACAATTGGTAAACCAAGGTGGAGGGTGTTGCTGATAGAATTGCATCATTTTTTGAAGCCTACGTCTTACTAAATAGAAACTAAATAATAGAATCATGAAAACACGCGAAAATAGATACATAGAACAAGAGACCATAAACAGTCATGGGGGAGGGTGCTGTGGCTCCACTCCAGTACAGGCAAAAGCTGTAGAAAACTCTTGTTGTGAGCAACCTACCGATGGATCATCTTGTTGCGATAAAGATGAAAGTAAAGAAGTGAATCGTGAAATGGTTGGATGTTGCTAACAAAAAAACATACCCTACCCAAAGAACAAAGCTCCTCATTTAGAGGGGCTTTGTGTGCTAGTGGGGTTATGGCTTTTGCGGGCATGGGGGACGCTTTGTTATATCCCTTATTGCCTGTGTATGGAAAGGACATGGGCTTTTCCGTATTTTTTATAGGAGTACTGCTATCGGTAAATCGATTTGTACGAATACTGGCCAATACACCCATTGCCAATCTTGTCAATAGATTAGGCATGAAAAAAGTACTCATAGTCGCCTCTAGTCTAGCTGTGATTACTACTGTGTTTTATGGATTAAAATGGGGACTAATCAGTTTTTTGATGGCTCGGATTGTTTGGGGGCTAAGCTACTCTGGTCTTAAAATCGCAACATTGAATTATGCAGCCCATTCAGAAAAGAGGTCTGGACTGGCCTTTGGGGTTTCAAAAAGCATAAAAACCCTTGGAGCCCTTTTTATACTTTGGTTCGGTCCAATAGTGATCGAAAGCTATGGGATAGAAAAAGGACTTTTCGTTGTGGCATTAATTGGCTTACTGGGAATCGTTTTTGCAGTGTCACTTCCTCGCCATGAAAAAAAGCAGAAGGAAAAAGTTAGGACCAAAAAGACCTTCCATCCCAGTCCTATCAATTTGTTGGTGTTTGTATTGTCCATAGCAATAGATGGTATATTGGTCGTGGTCCTTTCCAACCTCTTGAGTACAGGCTATAGCGATGCTACAACGCTTTTGGCTGTAGTTGCTTTCTATTTACTGTTAAAGCGTTTGTTTATGCTTATTCTTTCGTTGGTAAGCGGGTTTTTAACCTTAAAAATATCCGTGACATTATTATTCAATAGTGCTGTTTTCCTGTGTATTGTAGCGATGTTATTGATTGCTTTCAATGTTGTCATTCCCGGTATTGTTCTGGCATTTCTGTTCAATCCTATCATCATCACTTTTTCGCCTCTTATTGCTATTCAAAAAGAATCCCAAAAACAGAATACCCTACAAGCCATATCCAGTGTGAGCACTTGGTGGGATTTGGGAGCAGCCATAGGGGCTTTTGTTGGGATTTTCCTGATAGAAAATATGGGACATACCTACTTGTTTTTTATCCTCTCTTTTATTGTTATAATTTTGTACATCACTTATTTTTATAGAAATGCAAAGGCAAATAGAACAACTGTATAACCCACTGTTTTTTTACGTTAAGAAGCGCGTGAACAGTAAGGAAGATGCTGAGGATCTTACCCAAGAGGTTTTCTATAAGCTTGCCAAATCCGATACGGGAAAGATCGATAATGTAAAGAGTTGGGTGTATACCATTGCAAAGAATACGATTACCGATTACTACCGAAAGCGGAAGATGATAACCAGCGATTTGGAAGATTATTCTTTTGAAGCGGAAATCGAAGCGGAAGATGCTGCAATGGAACTCAGTAATTGTGTAACTCCCTTTGTAAATGAACTTCCGGAAGAATACCGGTCACTATTAACCCTCTCCGAACTGGAAGAAATCCCCCAAAAGGAAATTGCCGAAAAGCTGGATATGAATTATGTTACGGTCCGTTCCAAAATACAACGGGGGCGTAAAAAGTTAAAGGAGATTTTTTCCGATTGCTGTATCATTATCCAGGGTGGAAAAGGAAGTATTTTAAGTTACCATGAGAGGCCAAAATGCAATGGCGACAATTCGTGCTAAAATCAATCCGTTTTTAGCATCAATCCAACATTAGGGATCGTTTCAATGGAAATTGAAGAATCTTTTTGAAGGTACTTTCTCAATTTGCTCACAAAAACGTCCAAACTCCGTCCCGTAAAATAATCGTCTTCGCCCCAAACAGCTTTCAGTATTTTAGACCGTTTTACAATGGTGTCCTTTTCAAGGCAAATAAGCAAAAGTATTTCCGATTCTTTTTTGGTGAGGCGTTTGGATACCCCAAATCCATTTAAGGATTGGTTGCTCGTGTTGAAGGTGAAGTCTCCTATGGAGAATTCCTTAGGATGCTCAGGGGTTTCGGGACGGTATCGATTAAGTACGGCATTAATACGATAGACGAGTTCCTCTTCATTAAAGGGTTTGGTAACATAGTCGTCGATCCCAATTTTAAACCCCTTTATCTTGTCTTCATCCATGGATCGTGCCGTGAGCATAATGATAGGTGTTTTCGCTTCGCATTCTCGTATCTTTTTAGCCAGCGTAAAACCGTCCATTTTGGGTAGCATGAGGTCCAATACACACAAATCGTAGTTTCCTTCAGAATAGGCTCTATATCCCGACTCCCCATCCCGATAGAGTTTTGTCTCAAAACCATGGGTTTCGAGGTATTCCATTAGCATAAAGCCAAGGTTTATATCATCCTCAACCAGTAGTATTTTGGATTTATGAAGCATAGGAAACGGGCAATTTTAATACAAATACAGATCCTTTGCCCACATCGCTTTTCAACGAGATGGAACCCTTCATCTGTTCTATGATTTGTTTCACATAGGCCAATCCCAAACCAAAGCCTTTTACATCGTGCTGATCGCCTGTGGATACCCTGTAAAACTTATCGAAAACGGATTTTTGGTTTTGTTTGGAGATCCCAATTCCATTGTCTTCTATGGCAATGGTAAGGAGTTTATCGTCCGTATCGTTGGAGGTAGAAATATTGATTTCGGGAACCAGCTTCGAATACTTAATGGCATTATCGATGATGTTGGACAGCGCATTGCTTAGGAAAGAAGTTTTTCCGTACACCAAGGACTGCTTTGCACCAAAGTTTAGGTTAAAAGATATGTTCGGATTGGTAGAGAGGAAAGTGGTCTTAAGATCCCCAAGGAGTTCGTGAACATTGATTGCTTCCATCTCGATCTTATCCAGATCGTATTTTTGCATGGCCATTTCAAGAATGTCTTCACTGTTCTTTACAATTTTATCATTTTCGGAACGAATGATCTCGGTGTATTTCTGAATTTTTTCCGAATCAAGCTGCGTAGGATTACGAGCCAGCATATTGTTGGCAAAAGAGATATTGGCCAGTGGGGTTTTGAATTCGTGGGTCATGGTATTCAAGAATTCCCGTGTCCTTTCTACATTCCTTTTTTCCCGAAGATAGAATCGATAGACGATAACAAAAACAATGGTGAGTAATAGAATGATAAGGACAGAGGAAATAAACGCTGGCCCCATCTGTTTCATTACATAATTGGACTTGCTGGGAAATTCCAAGTACATGACGAGTCCCGATTGTTGCAAGGGATTGTCCACGTGCTTGCTATAAGTAGCTTTGTTATCAGGAATAAGGGTTGCCATAAGATCGCTGCTACAAAAATCGAAGTTGTAGTTTAGATCTAGATTGGATTTCGCTAAGGTCCTACTTACAATAGAATCGACAAAATGCCACTCCTTTTTGGTTTTGAAAGACCTGCTACAAAAACCAACCTTCCCTCCTTTAATACAGGAATTCATGGTACGGCATACCTGGTTGTTTTCAGAAACTTTGTCCACGATGGATGCTAGGGCAATATTGGCCTTGTCATTAAAATGGGCTTCCTGTTCCAAAGCTGCATTGTATACATATACGATCTGGTTCACCAACAAGCTGATGAGTAGCACCGAAATAGTACCAATGAGCCAGTAAGATTGCTTTACTTTCACAATGTCAAAAGTAGCCATTATTTACAGACGATTTAGAATCTTAACCTCGTCTTAACCTGGTATAACCTCCCTATAACCCAAAGTGTTATTTGGCTTCCCTTACTTTGTCATCGACAGTAATTCTTAAAAATCCGAACTTATGAAATCAAAATTGAAATCACTACTATTTACAACCATGTTAGGCTCTTTTATGCTCTTGGGAAGCCATGCCATTGCCCAAACCACCTGTTGTGGAGGAGCCAATCACGATGATGCCAAATGTGCTGAGAAGCATGCCAATGGAGATGTTAAAGCCAAAGCCGATTGCAAAACCACTGCCGTTGCTGGTAAGGAATCCACATCGGGATGTTTGCCATCTGCCTGTAGAGGGGCCAAAACCAAGTACGGAGAAGCAAAAGTCATCACTCAATTACGAACAGACCTTATAGAGTTAAAAGCAGGCATGGAAAAATCCAAAAGTCCTTCTTTCGATGCCAAGTCGTATGACATCCATGGCATCGTGGGTAATACCGACGATGAAAGCCTCGACATTATCGTTCGGGAAATACAGGTAGTGGAAAAGGCCTTCGCCGAAAAAGCAAACTACAATGCCCCTAAGTTTGCTCTTCCCGAAAGCAAAGCCAAGAAAGTTCAGTACCTAAGTCAACGGATACAGGAATTAAAAGGGCACCTATAAAGACACTTCCACTATTTGAATAAGGATCCTCAATAAGCCATTGGGGGTCCTTATTTATCAACCGATCTATTGTAAAGCCCAATGACCTTCAGAAAAATCGTAAGCCTGTCCATAGCCCTTAGTTTTGTAGTGCTGTTGGTAACGGGAATCCTATCTTATTTTATTGAATATTCCCGCACCATAGCTACCATACACACCGTTTTTGGGCTGTTGTTTACATCGGCAATAATATTCCACTTAAGGAACAATTTACGTTCCCTAAAAATGTACAGCAAAGGGAAATGGATATTCATCATTACCACGATAGTATTACTCTTCTTTTTGGCTACCTATTTTCAAACGCAACCCTTCCGATCCCTTATGGATTATGGAACCAAGCTAAAGGCGAATTCAGAAAATGAACTCAATCTATCTGAATACGAATTGGTTGAAATGAATTTGGACAACGAAATCCAACTCACCATAGATCTATTGAGGGGCGAACATTATTGGCATCCCCAAATGGCGGTCTGGATAGAGGATGAAAACAGAAATTATATAGAAACCCTATTTGTTTCCAAAGCGACAGCTAAAGGATTGTTCTTTGGAGGACGTAGCAAGGAAAACTTCAAAACCTTCGATGAACAAAAAGAGACCAGTGGCGATTACCGAAGGGTAAATGCCTTACCCGTTTGGTCCCATAAGCGGGGCAAGGTCTATGCCGATGGTATGTACGTACCTCCAAGTAATGATGTTTTGCCCGACGCTATTACTGGGGCTACGATTGTAGATAATTTTAAACTTCTTTCTTCAACCAAACCACTTTCCAAGTTTCACCTAAAGATCGAGATAAATGTAGCTTTCGATGACAACGAATTTTATTCCGAATTCGACTTTCCGGACGATGAAATCTTTCATAACGGAACTGGGCAATTGGGACAACCCTCCATAGTGTTCGATGCCGAAATCGATATGGACGATGGTAAAAAATACTATCTCATGGAACTCATTGGGCATGGCCATCGATCCGGGCAAACAAGCGAATTATATCCCGACTTATCCACCTTAACTACGGCAAAACAGATTGTGGAACGCATTGTAGTGGCTGCTTATAAGCTCGATTAGCTTTAATTGTTAGATTAAAACGCATCATTTTTTCCCTTCATCGTCTTATAATGTAATTTGCACTTTTAAAAAGAGACGTTTATGAGCTTCGATACCGTAAAGGACGATTTTGAACAAAAATTTGTGAAGGAGAATCCCCAAATACTGAAACATATGTTCGGTTCCAGTGATGTGACTTCCTTCTGGATCGCAGATATGGATTTCCCAGTGGCCCCACCCATTGCGGACGAACTAAAGAGAATAGCAGAACGGAGTGTTTATGCCTATGAATTCGATACCAATGGCATGTTCAAGGCCATTGTAGCTTGGAACAAGGCAAGACATGGACAGACGCTGGATCGCAAGGCGTTTGTGCAGGTAACAGGCGTTTTAACGGGAATAGCAATAGCCATTCGGGAATTGACCGAAGTGAACGACGATGTGTTGATACAGACACCCGTGTACCATCAGTTTTCCAAGCTCATAAAAACGGCTGGGAGGAAGGTTATTGAGAATCCGCTTCAAATAGTGGATGGTAAATACGAAATGGATTTCGAAGATTTAGAAGTAAAACTACAGTCCGAAAATGTAAAAGTCATCCTGCTGTGTAATCCCCATAACCCGATAGGTCGCGTGTGGAGGAAAGAGGAATTGCAGCGTATGGTCAGTTTGGCTCAGAAGTATAATGTTACTATTGTAAGTGATGAAATACATTCAGACATCATTTACGCGGGACATTCCTTCAACAGCATCCTTTCGGCAGATAGTGAAAATCCTATAGCCCTAATCGGTTCCCCAGCCAAGACCTTTGGGATGCAAAGCATATCGGATGGGTTTTTGTACATCCCCAATGAAACCTTAAGGGAAAATATAAAGGAGACCGTGGAGTCTATGTACCTAAACCATGGAAATGCCTTTACCACCTTTGCCACCATTGCCGCCTTTAAAGAAGGAGGTCCTTGGTTGGACGAAATGATTGCTTATTTGGAGAAGACCATTTCTTGGATACAAACCTATTTGAAAGAAGAACTACCCATGATCAAAATGTTTCCTGTAGAAGGAACCTACCAGGTTTGGCTGGATTTTAGTGGATTGAATCTCCCTGAAAAAGAACTGAACACTCTTTTGGTCGAAAAAGCAAAGTTAGCCTTGACCCCAGGGAGTTGGTTCGACAAAGGATCGGGACAGTACCAACGAATGAACATTGCTTCCCCTTTATCTAAAATACAATCCGCTTTTAACCAAATACGTGCTGCGATCCATGAAAGTATATGATACCATCATTATAGGTGGGGGGCAAGCGGGACTCTCTGTAGCCTATTTTTTAAGAAGGCATAAAGTGGATTATCTCATCTTGGACGATCAAGAACAGGCTGGAGGCGCCTGGTTGCAAACTTGGGATAGCCTAAAGCTGTTTTCCCCTGTTACCTATAGTCCATGTTGGCCATTTGACGCCAATTTGGAAAAAGGGGAATCCTTTTTCGGTGGGGACACCGAGTAGAGGGTAATGTTGACCTCCCCGTCACCGACCACGATCTTTTCCGTAATGGCCTCCACCACGTTACGCTTCTCTTCGTTGGTGAGGTCGTCCCAGTTGTCGTAGAGGCTCTTCGCCTCTTCCAGGATATAATCGCTTGACCTGGCGTGCCCCCGCATCACCTTGATCTCGCCCTCCAAGGTCGGCACCGTCCGCTCCAGTTGCTTCAGCTGTTCGTTCGGTTCACGGTAGAACTCGTTGAACCGATCCGTCTCGATCTGGTTCTTCTCGTGCAGTTCAAAGAGCTTGGCGATCCTGGCCTTCAGTTTTTCGATCTTGCTTGTCACCACCTCAAGTTCCCGCTGTTTCCCGATAATCCCCTGCTGGCTCGATTCGTAGTAGGCCTCGATGTCTTCGGGGGAGAGCAAAAACTGTTTCAACTGGGACTTGAAGATGGCCTCGATGTCGTCAACGGGGATCTTCCGCTTGCAGGCCCTGCAGGTGTACTTCGGGTTACTTGATGGAACGTACATCTTCCCACCACAGGTACAGTACAGGAAGCCCGTAAAGAGCTTCAGCCTGCGGTTCATGGGCTGGGTCTTGCCCTGTTCGTACCTTGCTATGATGTCGTTGACCTCCTGCCACAACTCCTCGGATACAATGGCAGGTGCCCTGTGGAAGAACCACTCCTTGGGATCACGGAGCTCGGGCCGGCCGTTGGCCCCTACCTTGGTGAAGCGGGCGCGCCTGAGCCCCTTGGTGATGGGGTCTTTCAGGAGCCGCTTGATGGCCATGTCCGAGAACTTCTTGCCACGCTTGGTGCGGTGGCCCTGTTCGTTCAGTATCCTGGCTACGGTTCCGTAGCGTTGGTGCTGTACGTAGAGTTCGTACATCTTGCGCCTGACCACCGACTCCTGCGGGTGCAGCTCGATACCGTCCTTTCCCTTCCTTTGGTACCCATACGGGATGCCCCCCATGACCTTGCCGAGCTTTGCCCTGGTCTCTACCGATGCGTTGATGCGGTCCACGATCTCCTCCCGTTCCCATTCTGCCATGGACGATATGATACGGAAGAACAACCTCCCTGCGGGGGTAGCGGTATCAAAGGACTCGTTCAGTGATATGAGGTCGGCGTTCTGCTCCTGGAAGAAGTTGGCAAACTCAAGGAGTTCGATGGTGTTGCGTGCAAACCTCGCTATTTTGGAGAAGATCAGCCCCGTGATGTGTCCACGGTACACGTCCTCCAGCATCCTCCTGCACTCGGGGTGGTCTTTGACCGTCTTGCCCGAGACCCCCGTGAGGTCGTATACCTCGATGACCTCGTATCCCTTGAGCTTGGCGTAGGCTTCTGCCTGTTCCCTGTGGTGTTCGGGGGAGTCACCCCGCTTCTGGTCCTGGGTGCTGACCCGAATCCAGATGCCTATCCTTTTTTTCCTGTTCATGAAATTGCCTGTTTGTGGGTTGTTTAGGGCGAACCTAAGGAATTGTGGCGGGGTGTGCAAGGGGTTTTGGGGGATTTGGTAAAAAAAACGGCACACAGGGGTGTCGCTTTTGGTTTTTCACTTTTTTTCTATTTTTCCACATCGGGCATTTTCCCGAACTGCTTTTCAAGGAACGCAAAGAGCCCGGGCCATTCCCCCAGGGTTATGCCTGCGTGTTTTTTTGTTTTGGGGTTTTACTTTTGGATAGATCATCGCATGTATGCGTTGTTTGTCAATATTCCCATAGCGGTCCAATGCCTTGCCGATCCCTCATTTGCATACTAGAATCGGTTTAGATGTATAACCCTAAATCAATAGCGCATGGATATCGTTTGGTTCATTTTATCCCTTTTTGTCGGCGTTCTATGGGTTTGGGTGGCTGTTGGCCTGTTCAAACTGTCAGAAACCATAGGGCAGAAGGTGGCCGGTATCTTCCTGGGGGGGATTGGGTTTTTTCTCATCTTCATGGCCCTGAGGCTCATCCCACGCATACTGGGAACGTAATGGTCCCGTATACCGGAACACCACAGGTGTTCCGGTTTTTTATGGATAGGCCCCGCACCGGACCCTGTGCGGCAGCGGCCCACCATTGGGGGACAGCAACACCGGCCGCGGAAGCTGACCGGGTCGGGGAACTACCAATCCAGGTCCTGCACCCCACCAAAATCCTCAATAGTATAGTCCGCCCTCGGTTCATCCACACGGTCAAGGTGGAAACCCGTCAGGACACGTACGGTTTTGGTCCCGGCATCGATCCCTGCCTGAACATCCAACCACGAGTCCCCGACCATCACGGCATTTTCAGGGCATGCCCCTAACTTTTCCAGTGCGAGGAGCACGGGGGCCGGGTCAGGCTTCAGCTCATGTGCATCCTCGGCAGAAACAACAACATCGAAAAAAGGCAGCAAGCCGGATACTTCCAGGCTTGCAAGTGAGGTTTTCCTTGAACGCGAGGTTACCGCTCCCAACTGATATCCCTTTTCTTTAAGGATCTTCAGGGTATCGATGACATCGCTGTACGGAAGGGATAGGTCCATGTTTGCAAACTGAAACCCCCGGTGGCTCTCCTGGAGTCCTTTTACCCGGGACCTGTCGCCGGTAAGCGTGTGGTAGAAGGCGTCAAAATCCCGGCCAACCAGTGGGGCAATCACGGAACGGTCCGGGATGGGATAGTTGTGTTTGTTGAGGGCATATTCGGTTGCCCGGAAGATGAACTCACGGGTATCCAAGAGGGTTCCGTCTACATCGAATAGGAAGGTGGTGATCATGGTTGCAGTATACCAAGACAAAACCCTGACCGCTAGGGTTTTTAAGTGCCACCCGCTCCTTCACCATAAAACACCCAATAAGCTTGGGGTAGCTTCTGTACCTGTCAGCCTTGAATTCCATGGACCGGGACGGGGTTCCGTTAAGATTTCCATTCCTGCCCCACAAACCCTATAGGCACCCCCTGCCACCAACTGGAACAGCCATCCTGCCATAGCGGCAAATGTCGACGCCTTACGCACAGGCTTTTCTGCGGTAGACTGGCTGTGCCATGAATACCGAAACCACCAATCCATATACCAGGGAACCCAACCCCGATGATGTTGGGACAGTATCAGACACCAGAGCCCTGCTCAAAGCATACGTGGGGCTTGTGAACCGTGTCTGTGTGAGGCTCGAACACGGGGACAACGATCCCGGCACCTTTGACTGCCCCACCGACCCTGGGGTACCCTAGGTGTGGGGAGGTTTCATATTATCCAACCAATCATATCAAACCTCTATGAACATTACCAACACAACAAAAAACGTTTACGGATACATCCGTGTATCGACCCTCAAACAGGGCAACGGCGTATCCCTCGAGGTACAGAAAGCCGACATTAGCAGATTTGCCGAATCCAGGGGCTACGGGATCATCGGGTGGTTCGAGGAGAAGAAATCAGCCTCCAAGGGTTTCCGCCCAGAGTTCAACCGTATGATCGGGCAACTCTACAACAGGGAAGCAGACGGCTTCATCGCCCACAAGATCGACCGCATGATGCGCAACCGCCACGATTGGGCCGTTATCAACGAACTGATCGATGGTGGCTGTGAAGTGCTGTCTGCCGACGGAACGACCTTGGATGACGTCAACGGCCGCTTTATGGGAGACATCCAAGCTGCCGTTGCCACCCGTTACTCGTCTAACCTCGCCGAGGAAGCCAAAAAAGGCCTCTACGGGCGACTTAAACAGGGATACTACCCTTTTCTTGCACCGCTTGGGTACACCGACAACGGTGGCGGGGAACTGAAGACCATCGATCCTGTGAAAGCACCGTTGGTCAAACAACTCTTTGATCTGTACACCAAGCAGGGGTACACCGTCAGGAAACTGGTCGATGAGATGTATGCCCGTGGACTGCGCAATACCCGTGGGAACAGACTGCCCAAGAACAGCATCATCAAGATACTGAAGAACCCCTTCTACACGGGGATCATGGAAGTGAAGGGACAGCAGTTCAAGGGAAACCACGAACCGATCATCACCATGCAGACCTACAGGAAGGCGCAGGAGGTCATGGCGGGCAAGACCAATACCAAGGTGCGCAAGCACAACTTCCTGTACCGAAAGATGCTGAACTGTGCCTGTGGCTACAAGCTGATCGGTGAACTCCAGAAAGGGAACGTGTACTACCGTTGCCAGACCAGGGGCTGCCCTACCAAATCCCTGCGTGAGGGTACCGTCGACCTGTTTATCGGGAACATGCTGAAATCCATTTCAATGGGAAACGGTGAAGTACAGGCGTTGGAAACAATGCTCTTGGAACTCAAGGGTGACTGGCTTGCAAAGCAAAAGGAACTGTTCCATTCCATTAACCTGCGTCTTGGTTCGTTGGACGCTAAGTTGGAACGTATTACCGAACTTCTGATTAACGGTACGCTCGATACCGAAACTTATGAATCCGAGAAACGAAAAATCCTTGCCCAGAGGCAAGAACTCAACGAACAACAAAACCTAGTTTCTTCCGGGAAGATGCAATTCCTGAACAAAATGCAACATTTCCTCGAACTGGCGAAACACCCCAATATTCTTTACGATACGGCGAATACCGACGAGAAGCGCGAACTGCTCGGAATCATTACCTCGAACCTCCAGGTTGAGGGCAAAAGGTTAATGATTTCAATGGTTTCTCCGTTCCATCGTCTCGTGAACCGTGATGTTTTGCCGTTTGGTGGAGAAAATAACACCACCACTCTAAATAAGGCGTCGACTATTGTCTATTCAGATACCCGAACCTCCCCTATCATTCCAAAGCCAATGGACGACCAGAAGTGTAGAGAATTTTTCAATTATCTATTGGGAAGTATCTAGCCCCTTAGAGGTATACTGTGAGTATATGAAGAGAGATCAAAAACATCGTTTAGAAATAATTGAAGACACTACCCTACCTGAAGAGTCAGAGAAAGAAATCTTGAAAGACTACACTGAGTTAGCATTTAGGATCTTCAACAGAGCGGGAGGTGGGAGAAAAAACCACCACATGAGGAAATCAAAACAAAATAAACATTTGTATTAAGACCCTCTATTTATTTAAATTCTCATACCAGGAATATGCTTTCTGCTCAATTTCATTCAAAAAAGCCTTCTTCGCCTCACGATACGAAACGTAGTCGTCAGGATAATTCTCTCTATTTTTTTGTTTCAATTTAGAATATTCTTTTGCCTCATCTGGATGTACTCGGAAATAGTCACGCATCACAGTAAATTTTCGTTGTTGTGAACCAGGTTCACATACATGAACATTATTAATTTTATCATCTTCCTTGCCTGTTTGATAAAAATTTAAAGTACGAGGGGCGATATAATCCCTTAGACATATAAAACCTAAATCAGTCATTTGCTGTATCTTCTCCTCAAAATCTTGCATTTTTTCAACGGTAATTAGAACATCAATCACAGGTTTCGCACTCATTCCAAAAATTGAAGTACTTCCAATGTGCTCAATAGAAAGAGCTTCATCCCAAATCGAGGCAAGAATATTTTCTAGTTCTTCATACTGACGAACCCAATCAGGATTATATTCCGTAAAATAGTATTTTCTAGACTTTTGTTTTATTTCATCGTTAGTCATATAGGAACATCGTTCTTCCTTGCGTCGTATCCCACAAATAATGAACGCTTTTCATAAACCAATTATATCTCATCATAAAAAAACCTCGAACTGTCATCACGTTAAAAAATAGGGCTTATATGAAAACTATATTCATTAGGTCTATTTCACTTGATTAGCTCGAACTTTCGAATACTTAAATAGTCTTTATTGATATACATTTCCAAGAAAAAAATCCCAATTAAGGAATTTCTTTCATTAGGTGGGGATGATAACACCACCGCTCTAAATACGGCGTCGACCCTTGCCTATTCGGATACCCGAACCTCCCCAATCATCCCACAGGCAATGGACGACCAGAAGTGTCGGGAATTCTTGAACCACCTCTTGGAAGAAACATCACTACCCGATATTAACCTTCCAAATAAAAATGAATTACCGATACACCACCCAGGTACCCAACCAGGTACTTGATACCTTTTTACCTACCTTAACGGGAGCAGAATTTAAAATATTGATGGTCATCGTACGCCAGACCCACGGATGGCAGAAACAGCGTGACCGCATGACCTACTCCCAATTAATCACCAAATCCGGGCTTTCACGGCGTATCATAGCCGATACCATCCAGTCTCTGATCGACAAAGAACTGATACAGGTTACCGATTACCACAACAACCAATTGCACACCCCTATATCACGCAAGGGAAAGACAGGCATTTACTTCTCAACCCGTTTCTTCACCTGTGCAGAAAACAACAACAAGGTATGCACTTTACAGCACCAAGGTGTGCAGAAAGCATCACATAACAAAAGTCATATACCTAAACTAACTAAACAAAATACCTTCATCCAAGGCACAAAACGCATTTCTGATAGTGAACGGATACAGCAGATACGGTTTGAGCAAGGTAATAGGTAACAGTTCCAGCACACCACAGTGCTTTCCAAAATTTACAATTTTGGAAGAACGCAGGAAAGCAATTGTGGATGTCGTGGGAATAGAAAAAACCTACCGTGGAGGTGTGAGAACACGGTAGGCAGGGTGGTAAAGGTGCTGTCCTAAAGATTGGAGTCTACCGGACACCTAAACCATATCGAAAGTACGGTAAACCGTTGCTGGTGAAATCAGATTCAGCAACGATTCGGGTTCTACCATTGATGTTAGCACCGTTACCGAGATGTGCAAGTCGTTGTAACCCTACGTAAAAATACCTGCCCTATATATCTTCTATACTGCACGGTATACTGGATACCCAGGTGACTGCTATTACTTCGTATTGTTGTTCTGTATGCTTATCACACAGTACCATTTCCCTGCATGTAAGGCATTAACATTACCACTTGTATGGATGTTACCCACCAAGTCACAAAGTACCACGAGCGTTTTTGTAAAGCGCAGTTTCTGCACATGTGGGTTACTATACACCGTGCCAGAACGTGAGGTAGAATGGGCTGTTCTTCTGGCAACCTGTTTCCGTAGCTCTTGCGGAGCCACATCAAGAGCCAAAAAAACCATATGGATATCCGATACACCACAACTGAATCATCCCGTACCCTTGGCTTCTTTGCCAATACCAGGGGCATTGGCTACACCTACTTTGAGAATGGGAACCACTTCTACTCCGCCATGATTACCGCACGAAAGAGGGACAACGACACCTATATGAAGCGGGTGGAGCGTGTGATCTTTGAACTCCGTCCACAGCTTGTGGTGATCGAGGAGTACCAGAGCACCAAGGGCGGTATCAAGAAGGGGCGCACCCGTGACCTGATACAGCGTATTGAAAAATACGTGAAAAAGGAGAGTATTGAAGTGGCCCTGTACACCAGGCGACAGGTGCGTGACGTCTTCTCACTGTACGACGTGTCCACCAAGTACGATATTGCGCTATTGCTCTGCAACTGGATACCGTGGCTAGAGTCCTGTATGTACGTACCACGGAAGGGTGAGCAGATGGAACCCTACTCAAGTGCCATATTCGATGCGGTGAGCCTGGTGCTGACGCATGGGTATCTGGAGGGGTGAGTATCCTGTGGTACACTTCTCCCTGAAGGTTTTTTTTGTACCCTTTGTTTACATGGAACGGTATCCGCAGTCAGCTAAGATAGGACATTCCACCCTTGGGTTTGCCCAGTGCACTGTGTGCCGGGTTTTTTACCTGAAAACAAGCCCCCATAAAAAAGACCGTCCCGAGAGGAAACGGGAACGGCCATGGGCACCGGGTGCCCATACTTAATAACCCTCACAAAAAGGTATCTTCAATAT
>JANQKN010000186.1 GCA_028281065.1 Flavobacteriaceae bacterium
GGTAACCGTAGGAAAAAGCTATAGCGGTTGGGCAGCTTTTGTAAAACAAAACGAAGATCGTATAAAGAAGTAATTGCTTTGGACGAAACAAGCACATACTGCAAGAATTGCGAAACCCAAGCCGAAGGGTCGTATTGTTCCAGTTGCGGCCAAAGGACTTCGGTGCATACCATTACTTTCAAGGAAACCTTTTCCGATCTGGCTTCAGGGCTTTTTTCCTTCGAAGCACCATTCTGGAAGACACTTAAGTTACTAATTACAAATCCGGGGAAACTCTTTAGGGAGTACCTGTTGGGGAAACGGAAATCGTATTTTAAACCCGTTTCCTTCTTTATCCTCCTTACGGCTATTCATTTATTAATCCGATCTTTTTTGGATTACGACCCCATGGCCAATGTTCCCGAAAGGGAAAATGCAAGGATAGCCCTGTTTATAGAAGCGGGGCAATATATGGTACGTAATATTAACAACATACTCTTTGTGTTTGTCTTTACCCTATCGATTTTCATGAAGTTTTTCTTTTACAAGAAATACAATTGGGCAGGGTATATGGCTATAGCTTTTTATTTGGTGGGCCTGTACATTTTAATAGGCACAGTGATGCTTTTTTTGTTGAAATACACAAGATATGAGTTTAAATCCCTGTCCATGGTTATCATGCTTTTCTATTTTATCTATGCCATGATTTCCTTTTTTGAAAAACAAAGGCTATGGGTGTTGATTAAATCCTTATTGGTGTATGTGCTGGCCTTGGCCTTTTATGTAATCCTTGGTTTTGGCTTTGCCTTATTGATCGTTTATTTCACCTAGTATGGCAGGCATTTATCTCCATATCCCATTCTGCAAACAAGCATGCCACTATTGCGACTTTCATTTTTCCACCAGCCTCAAGAAAAAAGAAGAATTAGTAAATGCACTTTGTAGGGAACTGGTGCTTCGCAAATACGAACTCGAAGAAACCGTACAGACTATTTATTTGGGTGGTGGAACCCCTTCGTTGCTTTCTTTGAAAGATTTGAACAAGATTTTCAAAACCATTTACGATCATTATACCGTTTCGGAAACGGCAGAAATTACCTTGGAGGCAAACCCTGATGACCTATCCCCAGAATATGTCATTCAATTGTCAAGAGGGGTCATTAATAGATTGAGTATTGGAGTACAATCTTTTTTTGAAGAAGACCTTATCCTTATGAATCGAGCCCATAATGCCGAAGAAGCAGAACGATGCATCTTGCATGCCCGGGAATTTTTCGAAAACATAAGTATCGACCTTATCTATGGAATTCCCCATATGTCTGAAACCCGTTGGATAAAAAACCTTCGTAAGGCCATAGCCCTTGATGTTCCCCATATTTCCTGTTATGCCTTAACGGTAGAACCCAATACAGCGCTTAAAACTTTTATTGAAAAAGGAACTATCCCGCCTGTTGAAGAAGAATTGGCACAGAGCCATTACAAATCCTTGCTGGAGATTACCGAACAAGCAGGGTACATAAACTATGAATTTTCCAATTTCGGAAAACCTGGTTTCGAATCGCAAAACAATATGGCTTATTGGTTGGGGAAACCTTATTTGGGAATTGGTCCTTCGGCTCATAGCTTTAATGGCAATGAACGTGCGTGGAATGTGGCCAACAATACCAAATACATAAAAAGCATAGAAGAAGGTCATCTACCTCAGGAGAAGGAAAAGCTTAGCCAAGAAGATAAGTACAACGAGTATGTCATGACCCGTTTGCGAACACAATTGGGGATTCACCTACAGGAAGTCCAGGAGATTTTTGGGGAAACCAGCAAAGCGTATTTGTTGCAGCAGGCCGAACCCCACTTGTTGAAGAATCAGCTTTTTGTGGATGGAGACCACATCCATGTTACCAGAGAAGGAAAGTTTTTAAGCGATGGAATTGCCAGTGATTTGTTTATGCTAAAAGAAGATTAAATGAACGCAAAATATGACCGTATAGGACTAGGGTACAATGCTACACGTAAGGCAGATCCCTATCTTTTTGAACGCTTGCACGCCCTTTTAAACCCTGACCCAAAAGGAATTTATCTGGATGTGGGCTGTGGTACAGGCAACTATACCAAAGAATTCGATAAACTAGGGCTTTCCTTTGTAGGGTTGGATCCATCCCAGGAAATGTTGACTCAAGCCGATACTGGAGAGAATTCGATTACATGGGTGCAAGGAAATGCCGAGTCCCTTCCTTTTGTCGATGCTTATTTCGACGGTGTAGCTTGTACACTTACCATCCATCATTGGAGTGATCTTACACACTGTTTTAAAGAAGTCTATCGGGTGATGAAGCCGCAAACCCGCTGGGTGATTTTTACTTCGGACCCTGTACAAATGTCCCACTATTGGTTGTGCCATTATTTTCCCGATCTCATGCAAAAAGGCATCGATCAGATGCCACAGATACCTAAAATTAGTGAAGCGTTGACCGCAGCAGGATTTGTGGAGACGGGTAGGGAAACCTACTCGGTTCGCGAAGACCTTCAAGACTTATTCCTGTATTCCGGTAAATACCAACCCGAGCGGTATTTCGATGAAGACCTACGGAGAGGGATTTCCACTTTTTCCGACTTGGCCCATGCCACCGAAGTAAAAACAGGCCTCGAAAGACTACGACAGGACATAGATTCTGGAGAGATTAAGCATGTAATGGATAGGTTCCACTACGATGGAGGTGATTATTTGTATATGGTTGCCCAAAAGGAATAGTGTTATATTGCGGAGGTGAAAACTACTGTACAGATAAGATCCAAAACTTACGAAGTCGATTTATCCAATCCATTGGATATCTCCATTCCCTTACGAGCCTCTTTGGAGAATCCCAATGCTTGGTATGTGGACGAACCTTCCATAAAACCTGTGGAGATGGAAGGATGGGTTGGTAAGGTAAGTGAGGGTGCGTCTGTTAATTTCAACGATATTTATTTCAATCCCCATGCCCATGGCACCCATACCGAGTGTGTGGGACATATTACCGAAGGGTTCCATTCGGTAAACAAAGCTTTGACCCAATTTTTCTTTCTGGCAGAAGTCATTTCCGTAACCCCTCAGAAAAAAGGGGAGGATTTGGTTATTACTTTGGAAGGGGTGCAAAACCTATTGAACGGCAAATCTCCTGAAGCACTTATCATAAGGACGCTTCCTAATGCAGATTCAAAAAAGGAGAAACAATATTCGCATAGCAATTGGCCCTATTTGGAAGAAGCATTGGCAGCTTATCTTTCAGAAATTGGGGTAGACCATTTACTCATCGATCTTCCTTCGGTGGATAAGGAAAAGGATGAAGGCAAACTGTTGGCGCATAAAGCCTTTTGGAACTATCCCAATGCCACACGCCATCATGCCACCATTACCGAGTTTATTTATGTGCCCGATGCTGTCGAGGACGGAGCTTATTTGCTAAACCTTCAGATTGCTTCCTTCGAGAACGATGCTACACCCAGCAAACCCATACTATATAAATTTTTCTAGACAACTATTCACCTTCGTTTTCCATAGATAAGGTTACAACTTGAGAATTTCTATATTTGGAATTCAACTAAAAACCAACATATGATTTTTTACGGAAGAAACTCTTCTAGGCTTAAAGATGGGCAGATAAACAATGTAACCTGTCCCAATTGCGATAACAATACTTCCATGCGCTATGCCATTTTTGGGAAGTATGCCCATATTTACTGGATTCCTACATTCCCCATGGGTAAAGAAACCATAGTGGAATGCAACACCTGCGATAAGACCTACAAACTAAAAGAACTACCCGATAGCATTCGCCAAAAATTTGAATTTGAAAAGCAAGGCGCGAATATCCCTGTTTGGTATTTTTCGGGAGCAGCCCTTATTGTTGCAATTATTGCCGCTATTGGGTATTCAGTTTCAAAAGATAAAGAAAACGATGCATTGTATATTCAAGACCCACAAGTAGGGGACGTTTATTCTTTGGATATGGACAATAGTAGTTACTATTCTACAATGAAAGTGGTCGAAGTGGTTGGCGACAGTGTTTATGTGGTATATAACAATTATGAGATAAACAGTAGAGTTACCAACGAAATCGATAAAGACGAAAACTACGATACCGAAAAAGAAGGTCTTACAAAGGAGGATCTCTCTTTTTATTATGAAGAAGGGAATATTTATAGTGTAGATCGAGATTAGACTTAAAAAATGAAATACTGGATTCTCATACTCTTGTGTTGTATTGGGCTTGCTCCAACACTAAGGGCGCAGGATTATGAACAAATAGATGCGACCATAGAGTTGTATCCAAACCGTTTTAATTCCGCCCAGGAGCTTTCAGATTTCATTACGCGCGATTTCCATTCCGAAGAAGAAAAAGTGCGGGCCATTTATACCTGGATCATTCAGAATGTGGCTTACGAACCCGACGAATACAAAAAGTTCAATTTCAATTTCAAGAACTACAGGGAGCGCAACCAAAAAGAAGAAAAAACCCGAAAAAAAGTAATCCTGCGAACCTTGCAAGAAGGTATTGCCGTTTGTGAGGGGTATGCCATGCTTTTCGAACGGCTTTGCGAATTGCAAGGCATCAATAATTATTTGGTGCGTGGAGACATTAAAACCCACTTCGATGACATTGGGAGACCTTTCCGAAAAAGCCATATGTGGAATGTGGCCTACATAGACGGGAAACCCTATTTGTTCGATCCTACGTGGGGAGCGGGAAAATACCGCGAAAAATTTATAAAGGAACCTAGCTATTTTTATTACAAAACCCCACCGGAGCTTTTTGCAAATACCCATTACCCTAACCAACAGGAAGATACTTTTTTGGAAGCATCTTTCACCAAAGAAGCTTTTGCAGCCATGCCATTTATTATAGCCCACGATGTAACATTGGAGCAATTGCAAAGACAAAAAGAAGGAGTGATTTCTTCCCAAAGGGACGACGGGATGATTCCTTTCCAAGTAAATAAAAGTGGAATAGAAAAGGTCTCCTATTCGTATTCCATGGGAAAGGAAAAGAAGGCTATCGATTTTTCGACAGAAGGTAGTGTCGAGTTTTCTATCCCTATTGAACTGGGAAGCGAAAACCTTCTCATTTTTTTTAACGATAAACCAGCTTTGGGGTATAAAGTAAAGTGACATGCATATTGAAGAATTCCGGGATTATTGTTTAGCCAAAAAAGGGGTGACCGAGTCTTTTCCCTTCGATGAGCATACGCTTGTTTTTAAGGTAATGGGGAAGATGTTCGCCATTTCGGGATTGGAACGTACCCCACCCCAAGTCAATTTAAAGTGTGAGCCCGACCGATCGGTAGAGCTCAGGGCCCAATACGATGGCATGATCATTCCTGGATGGCATATGAACAAACTCCATTGGAATACGGTTATGATACAAGGCAACCTTTCGCATGACCTTATCTATGAACTCATAGATCATTCTTACGATCTCATAGTGAGCAAACTTCCCAAAAAAGTAAAGACCGAACTAGAAAACCTATAAATGAATCAACGGAGAGAACTAAAAGGGTTTTACGAAGCACAGCGCGATAAAAATGTAAAAGAAACCGAACTCCTAAAGAAAAGAGTGCTGTATTCCAGTGTGTTGCGGTTTTCACTCTTTGCTGTTATCGTTTTTTTATGTTACCTAAGTTGGGGTCGGGTAGAAACCGTACTTGCTACCCTTTTCGTAGGGGCATTGGTTTTTATCTGGTTGGTTAAGCGACATGATAAATTAAAAAAACAGCTGCATTTTCATAAAAACCTCATCGAGATAAACACCACCGAACTTCGTGTATTGGATGGTGACTTTTACCAGTTGCCTGAAGGGAACACCTATAAAAACCCCGATCATTTTTACAGTCAGGACATCGACCTTTTTGGTGGAGGGTCTTTTTTTCAGTACCTCAATAGGACGGCTTTGGAAAGTGGTTCCGATCAGTTAGCGGGACTGCTTACTGAAAATGATTGTGCTGGAATTCCCGCAAAACAGGAAGCCATAAAAGAACTTGGGAAACTCCCCGAATGGAGGCAAGAATTTTCTGCCTTGGCGTCTATGGTTCATGTTGAGGTAAAAGCCAAAAGGGTAGTACGTTGGCTGGACGAATATGAAAGTTTCGTTCCTGCGCGTTTTACGATCCTGTCAAGTTTCTTTTCGGTAATCTCGTTAGGATTATTGGCCTTGTTTTTTACAGGAAACCTATCGGGTACCATTGTAGCCATATGGTTTTTCTTGGGACTGGGACTCGTAGGGATGTACCTTAAAAAGATCAACAAACTGGTTTCCGATAGCGCCCAGGTACAAGCCACTTTTGAGCAATTTTATCAATTGCTTTCAAAAATAGAGAAGCAGGAATTCACTTCAGAAATATTGAAAGCCCAACGGGATCGTATTGTTAACGAAGCAGAAAAAGCATCCTCTATTTTAAAGCGTTTTTCTAAACTATTGGATGCCTTGGATCAGCGAAGCAATATGCTCGTTGGGGTTTTTGCCAATGGTTTTTTGCTGCGGGATCTTTGGGTAACCCGAAATATTGAACAGTGGATACAGGAGCATCATACCAAGGTAGGCGATTGGTTCGAGGTTATTTCCTTTTTCGATGCTTACAATAGTTTGGGGAATTATGCCTTTAACCATCCGCAACAGTCCTTCCCAGAAATTAAGGGAGGGAGCGAAGTACTCGATAGCAAAGCAGCCTGTCATCCCCTTATTCGGGAAGAGGTAGCTGTTTCCAATGACTTTAAGATAGATAAAGAGCAGTTTTTTATCATTACAGGAGCCAATATGGCGGGGAAAAGTACCTTTCTCCGTACCGTAGCCCTGCAAATTGTAATGGCCAATTTAGGATTGCCCGTGAGTGCCGAATCCTCTCGTTACACGCCCATCAAATTAATTACGAGTATGCGGACTACCGATAGTCTTACTAAGGATGAATCGTACTTTTTTAGCGAATTGAAACGTCTTAAATATATTGTGGATCACATTCAAAACGATCGGTATTTCATTATCCTGGACGAAATCCTAAAAGGGACCAACAGTACCGATAAAGCCATTGGTTCCCGAAAGTTTGTGGATAAATTGGTGCGGTCGCATTCCACAGGGATTATTGCCACCCACGACTTGAGTTTGTGCGAAGCAGCCGATGAACTGAAACAGGTAGAGAATTATTATTTCGATGCCACGATACAGGATGATGAGCTCTTTTTCGATTACAAACTCCGCAAAGGGGTTTGCCAAAACATGAATGCTTCTTTCTTACTGAAGAACATGGGGATTGTGGAGTAAATTAACGCACGATCTTACTTCGATATTGAAACGGGGTTTCCTGGGTAAGTTCCTTGAATTTTCTGTTGAAGTTGGAAATGTTCCTAAAACCACTTTCTTCCGCCACTTCCGCAATGTTCATTTCAGGGTTTTCTTTCAACAGTTTGCGAGCTTCCTCCACCCGTATCTCGTTCAGAAACGACATATAGGTTTTCCTCGTACGGTTTTTAAAGTATTTGCAGAATGCATTGGGGGTCATGGCTGCTTCCTTGGCAATGGTTTCTAGGGTAATCCGCCCCTTATAATGCTCCATAGTATATTGAAATACCGCATTCATACGCCGCCCTTCGTTGTCCGTGTACTTTTTTCGGGCCCTATCCGCCGTATCCCCTAAATTGAAAGAAGACAATATTTCGTGCTTGGTAGCATTAACGAGTTTCAATAATTGAAGGAATAGGAGAAACCGATCCAGCTTAGTGGACTTCTGTATTTTTTCGAAAGTTTCCACAAGCTGTGCCGAAGGTTTCGTGATTTTAAAACCATTCTCGGCTTTCCTTAAAAACGAAGCAAGCGATTTCAATTCTTCAATTGCAAAGAAGTCGGGCCCAAAAGACGAAGGTGTAAAGAACACCGAAAGCATATGGGATTTTGTGTTTTTTTCATCGGTACTCCTAAATACATGGGGAAGATTCCCCCCTAAGACGATCACTTCCCCGGTTTCGAATCGGTTAAGCGTATCACCCACAATCAAAGAGCCTTTACCTTCCTTGATGTAACTAATCTGAAACTCTTCATGCTGGTGCAGCAACCCATAAAAGGCCTCTACGATATCCTCCTGAAACAGAATGGTATCCTTCCCGGATTTCACAATAGTAAACGGTAATACCTTCATAATTGCTCAAAAATTATTCAAATATCATAAAAATTTTAATAATAAGGATAATATTATACTAAAATTGAATAAAACACTATTATCAGCCCATATCATTTTGAAATACTTTTGGGGTATCATATTTAAAGTATTTAACCCTCGCTTTGCGAGTAAAATTTTGTACTAATGAAATGCCCACTTATTAATATAAATAAACAGAAGATGTATTATTTGGGCATTCCATCTTCTTATTTATCAAATATTTTATAAAGATGAAATTCGAATGGAAAGGCGTTATGCCTGCAGTAACTACCAAGTTTACAGACAATGATGCGTTGGACATCCCTTTGTTCCTTCATAATATCGATGCCCAGTTGGATGCGGGTGTTCACGGTATTGTATTGGGTGGAACCCTGGGAGAAGCCAGCACCCTAGAGGACGAAGAAAAGCGGATCCTTACCCGTGAAACCGTAGGAAGGGTAGATGGAAAAGTCCCGGTTATGATCAACATTGCAGAACAGAGCACCCGAGGTGCTATTGCGGCTGCCCAAAAAGCCGAGGAAGACGGAGCTTCAGGTCTTATGATGCTGCCTCCCATGCGATACAAAGCAGGTGATAGGGAAACCGTAGAATATTTTAAGGCTGTGGCCAACAATACCTCTTTACCTATTATGGTATATAACAATCCTGTGGATTATAAAATAGAGGTAACCCTGTCCATGTTCGATAAATTGCTGAAATGCGACAATATAGAAGCCGTTAAAGAATCCACTAGGGATATTTCCAACGTAACCCGTATTAAGAACCAATTTGGGGATCGCCTTAAGATTATGAGTGGGGTAGATACCTTGGCATTGGAAAGTTTATTGATGGGTGCCGACGGTTGGATTGCTGGTTTGGTATGCGCTTTTCCTAAGGAAACCGTTGCCATTTACGAATTGCAAAAAGCGGGTAGAATTGCTGAGGCTGTTTCCATATATAGATGGTTCCTTCCCTTGTTGGAATTGGATATTAACCCTAAATTAGTACAGAACATAAAACTGGCCGAAGTATCCACGGGACTGGGCTCCGAAACCGTTAGGGCTCCAAGGTTATCCTTGGTGGGAGCAGAACGTGCACACGTGTTAAAGGTAATTGAAGAAGGATTAAAAAGCAGGCCTCAATTGCCTGATTACAAAAACTTATAATGTTAGAAATACGACCCACTTGCGAACATTGCAACAAAGCGCTTCCCTACGATAGTGAGGAAGCGCTTATCTGCACATTCGAGTGTACCTACTGTAAAGATTGCGCAGAAGGTATATTGAAAGGTGTTTGCCCTAATTGCGGGGGCAATTTCCAGAAGCGCCCCATCCGTCCAAAAGCCCTTTTGAAAAAATACCCAGTATCGCAAAAAGTGGTTCATAAACCCGTGGATGTCGAAGCGCATCTAGAACGAATAAAAAACAAACCATGACAGGAAAGAATTATATCGGATTTCAGTTAAGTGCCGAAGGAAGTACCACCTATCACACCTTTAATCCAAAAACCAATTCAGAAAACCCTACCGTTTTCACCGAAGCGACCGATCGCGAAATTGAAAATGCCGTGCAATTAGCTGCCACGGCATTTCGTACGTTTAAAAACATATCAGGTGCCCAAAGAGCGAGCTTCTTGCGTGCCATTGCAGATGGTATCTTGGCATTGGATGATGAACTTATCCAAACTTACATGAGCGAGACGGGATTGCCCGAAGGCCGTGCAAAAGGGGAACGCGGTCGTACTGTGGGTCAATTACGGATGTTTGCAGATCTAATAGAAACTGAAGCTTGGCGGGAACCTACCATAGATACTGCCATTCCCGATAGAAGTCCTTTGCCCAAGCCCGATTTGCGTCAGGTATTAATCCCAATGGGTCCCGTAGTGGTTTTTGGAGCCAGTAATTTTCCCTTGGCCTATTCCACTGCAGGAGGAGATACAGCCAGTGCTTTGGCTGCAGGATGTCCTGTAATTGTAAAATCGCACCCTATGCATGCGGGAACTGGGGAATTGGTAGCCTCTGCCATTGTTAAAGCAGCCCAGGAGACAGGAA
>JANQKN010000002.1 GCA_028281065.1 Flavobacteriaceae bacterium
GTAAGTATAATCGGCATGCGACGGACGATAGGTATCTTTAATGTGGGAATAGTCTTTTGATTTTTGATTGGTGTTTTCTATCACGAACCCAATGGGAACCCCTGTGGTCTTGCCTTCAAAAATACCCGATAGAAAACGGACGGAATCGGGCTCTTTGCGTTGGGTGACAATGGCAGATTGACCGGGTTTGCGTCGTTGCATTTCCTTTTCAATAGCCTCTAAATCCAGGGTGAGTCCTGCCGGACAGCCGTCTATGATTCCACCTATCGCCTCCCCGTGGGATTCGCCAAAGGTGGTTAACTTAAACAATGTTCCGAAGGAGTTTCCTGCCATAGTCTGCTTTTCAACAAATGTAAATGTATCTGAGCAATAAAAAAACAGCACCGCAATAATATTTAGAAACATATAGAGGTTGCCTAACATTTTTATGAAAAAGGCATAACATTCCCGTAAACAGTTTCCAAACTGTTTTTGAGTTCTTTGTAAAGTAATTTTTAGGTTTGAAAAGAAAACTGGAAATCGTTGTGCTGTCCGACATCCACTTGGGAACCTATGGGTGTCATGCCAGGGAAGTCTTGCAGTACTTAAACTCTGTTAAGCCACAGAAACTAATCCTTAACGGGGATATATTCGACATTTGGCAATTCCGTAAACGGTATTTCCCCAAGTCGCACTTACTGGTTATAAAAAAGATCTTTGCCTTGGCAGCCAAAGGCACAAAGGTATACTACATTACCGGTAATCATGATGAAAAACTCCGTAGGTTCAGTGAAACCAAGATGGGTAACATCTATATCCTAGACAAATTGGTGCTGAACCTAGATGGCAAAAAAGCTTGGTTCTTTCACGGAGATGTTTTCGATGCTTCTATACAACACACCAAATGGATCGCCAAACTAGGAGGTTGGGGCTATGATTTGCTTATTTTGTTGAATCGTTTTATCAATGTTCTGTTAGTACGCGTGGGGCGTGAAAAATATTCTCTCTCCAAAAAAATAAAGAACAGCGTAAAAGGGGCCATAAAGTTCATTAGTGATTTTGAAAATACTGCTACAGAGCTCGCTATAGAGAACAAATTCGACTATGTAGTTTGCGGTCACATACACCAACCTACCATACGCGAAGTGAAGAATGACAAAGGAAGCTGTATCTACTTAAATAGTGGGGATTGGGTGGAAAACCTAACCGCTTTGGAATACAACAATGAAGCTTGGAAGTTATATCAACATGGCAACAGGCGTCCCAATATGACCCCCATTAAAAACACGGAAAAGAATGCAGAGGATAGTTTCCCTGAAATGCTTTCTGCCTTCGTAGGATTAGGTAAAACCCCTTAAAGAAGTGCTTTTCTTAATACCGAGACAGGATGCAGGGCTTCCCTTCCCGTTCCGTCCATAATTTGATGCCTACAACTGGTTCCGTTTGCTACGATTACAGTAGTATCTAAAGCTTTTCGCACAGCGGGAAACAAACGCAACTCCCCTATTTTCATGCTAACATCATAATGCTGCTTTTCGTAACCAAAGCTTCCTGCCATTCCACAGCAACCTGAAGGAATAAGCGTGGGGTGATAATTTTCGGGGATGTTTAAGATATCGAAAGTTACTTTCTGTTGACTCAATGCCTTTTGATGACAGTGTACATGCACCTTCAGCTTCTTTTCATCTTTAGTAAACTGTTGTGGTGTAATATGACCCTTCTCAAATTCAGTAGCCAAAAACTCCTCTACCAAATACGTATGCTTGGCTATGTTTTGAGCAGAAGCCTTATCATTGGCCAAGCGAAGGAATTCATCCCGAAACCCTAAAATAGCGGAAGGTTCTATGCCCACAAGCGGACAATCTTTGGAGATTTTATCTTTCAATTCAGCAATTGCGGTATTTACTGCTTTCTTGGCTTCTTCCAAATATCCTTTGCTAAGTAAAGCCCTAGCACTATCCAAATGGTGAATTATCTGAACTTCGTAACCCAAACCTGAAAGCAACTCATAAGCATCTAGGGCAATATTGGCGTCTAAATAATTACTAAACTCATCCACAAATAAGCAAACTGTTTTTTCTTTAACTGTTTGATTTTGTTTGTTTTGAACAATTTTATTGAAAGTTTTAGTTGATATTCTAGGCACCTTCCTTTTGGAAGCAACGCCCATATAGTTTTTTAGGATTCCCGATACCCCTGGGGTATTGAACAAGGCGTTAGCTAATCTAGGTAATTTTGAAGCCAAACGATTGTAATGAGTACTTTTCCCGAAAAATTTGTCAGATCGTTTTCGTCCATTCACCTTTGCGTATTGGTATTGAAATTCCGACTTAACAACCGCCATGTCCACATTACTGGGGCATTCGCTGGCACAGGCTTTGCAACTAAGACACAAATCGAGTACTTCATTAAGGTCCTCATCGTTAAAGCGGTTCAATGCATCTGTTTTACTCATTGCCTCCCGAAGACTATTGGCCCGGGCTCGTGTTGTATCCTTCTCGTCCTTGGTAGCATGATAGCTTGGACACATGGTACCCTTGGATTTTTCGGTCTTGCGGCAATCCCCACTCCCATTGCATTTTTCGGCCAATCGCAGTATCCCTTGGGAGTCTTGAAAATCCATAAAAGTATCAACTTCTGGAGTTTCCTTGGTGGTATCGGTTCGTAAGGATGCGTCCATAGGCCATGCATCGGTAATTTTACCTGGATTAAAGATGTTTTGAGGATCGAAAGCTTCCTTTATCTGCTTTAGAAACGCAAAGTTTTTAGCACCGATCTGCATTTCCAAGAACTCTGCCCGTACAATACCATCTCCATGTTCCCCCGAAAAGGAACCCCTGTATTTTTTGGTGAGTTTGGCTACATCGGTAGTTATTTCCCGAAAATAGGAAACTCCATCTTGGGTCTTCAGATTAAGGATGGGGCGCAAATGAAGTTCCCCTGCCCCAGCATGTGCATAATAAACGGCTTCCTGCCCATGGTTTTCCATGATCTGGGAAAACTCCGAGATAAAGGCTGGTAAATCGTCTAAAGCCACTGCGGTATCTTCGATACAGGCAACTGCTTTTTTATCCCCCACCATATTCCCCAATAGCCCTAATCCTGCTTTTCTGAGTTCCATGGCCGTATCGATTTCTCTGCCTTTCAAAAGCGGGCTAGCATAGCTATTCCCAGACTGGGACAGTGCTTTCAGTAAGTTTTCTGCTTTTTGTTCTAGCTCGGTAGTAGTATTGGCCCGCACTTCCAGCATCAACAAAGCCTTAGGGTTTCCTGACACGAAAAAACGGTATGGGTCGTACTTTTTGTTGCTCTCCGTACACTTCAGGATCACATCATCCATCATTTCGCAGGTATACAGATCGTGCTTCATAGCTACTTGGACATCGTTCAAACATTGTTGAAGTGTAGCATATTGGGTAACCACCATGGCTGCATGGGAAGGTGGTAAATTGTCCAATTGCAAGGTAACCTCGGTGGTGAAAGCCAAGGTTCCTTCACTTCCTGCCAATAACGAAGCAAGATTAAGGGTCTTTTCCGTGCCGCCAAAAATTTCAGACTTCAACAGAGTATCTATTGCATAGCCTGTATTCCTTCGGTGTATTTCGGGTTTTGGAAATTCCCTGTGTATTTCTTCTTGATTCTCTAAGATGCTTAGATAATCGTGTAACAGCTTGTATATGGAGCCTTCCAAAGATTTCTCTTTGGTTTTTGCTTTAAATGTTTCAGGGGTTAATTCAGAAAATTCTACTTCCTCCCCATTGGAAAGAATGGTTTTTAGCGAAACCACTTTGTCCCGTGTAACCCCGTATTTAATCGAAGTGGTCCCGCTACTGTTATTTCCTACCATTCCGCCAATCATACAACGGTTACTCGTGGAAGTATTGGGTCCAAAAAACAGGCCATGAGGGGCTAAATAAGCGTTTAATTCATCGCGGATCACCCCGGGCTGTACGGTAACGGTCTTATTTTTTACATCTAAAGAAACAATTTCGGTAAAATACCGGGATACATCCACGATAATACCTTCTCCTACACATTGTCCAGCCAAAGAGGTTCCAGCGGTTCGGGGCACCAAGGAAGTTCCATGCTCCTTGGAGAATTCAATAAGTTGCTGTAAGGCCTTTTTGTTTTTAGGGAAAGCTACAGCCAAAGGGGTTTTGCGATACACAGAAGCATCGGTGGTATAGATGGATGTATGGAGGGTATCGAAGTAGAAATCGCCTTCAAAAGTTGCCTTGAATATTTCTAAGTCCAGTTCCATAGGTCTGGTAAAGGTACACAGAGGTACTTTTCTGAACAACCCTCAAGTTGTTTTATTTATCCATGGCTTGTATACTAAAAAGGATTAATTTCGTTTAATAACAAAACCTATCATTATGAAACGATTCTTTTTAATCCCTTTATTATTTTTTGCTTTCATAGCAACCTCACACGCACAACGCATCTCAGACAATGCCATTGGACTTCGCTTAGGAGATAGCGACGGATTTGGTACCGAAATAAGCTACCAGCGCGCACTGGGTGAAAACAACCGCTTGGAGTTCGACCTTGGATGGCGTTCTGGAAGCAATTACGATGCCTTTAGGCTTACCGGGCTGTACCAATGGGTATTTAACCTGGATGGTAACTTTAACTGGTATGTAGGTGCTGGTGGAGGTATCGCCAATGTAAATTTCGACAATGTCCCTGCGGGAGTCGACGACAGTGAGACATATATCTACGCTGCTGGGGATATAGGGATTGAGTATGATTTTGATATTCCGTTGCTGCTATCCTTGGACTTTAGACCTGAATTCAATTTTAACGATAACATAGAGGACGATATCGATTTTGATATTGCACTGGGCATTCGCTATCAGTTTTAAAAGTTATTTGCCAAATAACTGCTTCACTTCGGGCTTAGTTAGCTCAATAATGGTAAATACGCCCAAAAGTATACCCAATACACCTGTGAGACAGTTTAAGATGGACATCACTAAAATAAAATTATAGTTTCGGTGCTCTTTTAAGTATCTGCCTGCCATTATGGTACCGATCCCAAATGCAACTGAAATTAAAATAACGAGGCTGCATACAACAGTTATAATAAGTCCCGCTGAATGTGGAATCTCACCGCTTTCCGCATTTATCAAGAAAAAGACGAATCCCATATATGCAATAACAAATAATGAAATTAGCAGGTTGAGGATTCCTTTTACAATAAAAAGGATACGAAATGTTGACAAGTTGTTGTTCATAAATAAAAATCTTTAAGACTTACTCCTTATAAGTCTAAGAATATATTCCCAATGTTACAAATTAAGGGGTTTTGCTTCCACATTTTGAGGTAAAACCCTGTTTTTTATTCTCGTACACTTCAGTACATTTATATATTATAATAAATTGTAAATCAACATTTTGTGTAATGAAGAATCTAAAACTGCTAAAGTACATTGCTTTTTGCCTGTCCTTACTGTTATTGGTTTCCTGCTATTCGGTTAGGATGAAAGTTGCCAATGGTCCAGGCCCTGAATTGGATGATAGTGGAATGGACGATGAAGATGTGGAAGATCCTGCTAGAGGACAATTATTCCGAAAAATAGATACGATTATTACCGTAAAGACCACTACCGATGAAAATCCAGTGAACATACTTGATTGCGATTCGGGTGCTCTCCATACGCTAGAATACCGCACTACCATGGGGGGTGTTCTCCTCTATTTGGCAACCTTGGGGAGAAAACGAAAGATGAAAGTATCGTACGTATGTGTTAAAGAACAATAATTGCTATGGCTACTACAAAAACAACACCTAGGGAACGCTGGAATACCATCCATAAAAATGGTCCTTTCCCGCTTAAATTCTTCCTTTCTACTCGATTGGAAAAAAAGAACATGATGCCAAATCCTTTCGATCGATACAACGATGCCGCAGACGAAATGCGTCGATTGTTGTTGGTGGCGGCTAACCAGAATCATGGTTTCCGATCTATCGGGGCACGATGGTCCATGTCTTCCATTGCGCATCAAAAAGATCGAATGCATTTTACAGCCAACATGAATGTAAAGATTGCCATTCAACAATCAGATGTACATACCAATAGCCCCTACCAGCACGATAATTTACACTTGTTGCAATGTGGGAACACGGTAAAGGAAATCTCCTTCTACCTCGAAAACCGCGGGAAATCCCTTAAGGCCAGTGGTGCTAGTAATGGTCAAACCATTGCAGGCTGTATATCCACAGGGGTTCATGGTTCTGGAATCGATGTGGGTTCTGTACAGGATTATGTCGTTGGGCTTAACTTAATATTGGGGCCTAATCGGCAAGACATCGTTTATCTGGAACGTCACACCAAACCTGCCTTGAACAATGCTTTTGCTGCCAAACTCAATGCACGGGTTATCAGGAATGACGGTTTATTTAATGCAGCTTTGGTAGGACTGGGGTCCTTCGGGTTTATTCATGGAGTGGTTATCGAGGCTGAAGATCACTATCTGTTGTCCCGACATGTGATTAAAGTGAAAAAAGCAGATGCCTTGGCCTTGGCCGATAGTCTTGACTTTAAGAATTCGCCTATAAAAATCCCTTCCGAAACCGATGTACAGGGAAATCCATTGCGACCGTATCATTACAAAATATACATCAATCAATACAGTAATGAAGACACTTTGCCTGTGGAATTGATCTACAAAAAGCCTTTCGACCCCAATTACAAACAGACCTTCGGTGATCCTATCCCTTTTATGAAGGAATTTGTATACCGCGATCTTATATACTTGCTGATTAAGATTTCTGAAAAATTCCCGAAAGCCATTCCAAAATTCGTAAAGGCATTGAGTAATAGTATTTTACCAAAGGAAGACAAAGTGATTGTTGGGAAGCTCTCCGAAATCTTTTGGGATGCAGGTTATCAAGGAAAAGCCTTTGCTTGTTCTTTTGGGGTAGATCATACCAATTCCTCGAAAGCATTGCAAGTACTTACAGACCTTACCAACAACGAAGGCCCTATCCCTGGCATATTCGCTATGCGTTTTATTCAAAAATCGGATGGACTCATTTCCTTTGCCAAATTTCCGTTTACCTGCATGGTAGAAATAGATGGGATTATCTGGGAAGGTTCGGATAAACTCATCAGTTTGGAGCAATATGCCAAAAGGATGATCGAAGTCCTACAGCAGCACCAGATTCCTTTTACCATTCATTGGGGTAAAAATGCAGATTGGGAATTTCCAGGATTAGCCGATCATATGTTTGGTGGCGATGCCCAAAAGTGGATGGATTATCGCTCGGCACTACTCTCCCAGAGTATGGCCAAGATGTTTACCAATGGTTTTTTGAAAGATGTTAAGCTAGATGCTTACAATCTCAATGCAGATCCTAATTTGGTAGCCGATTTGTCTACCTAGGTAGGTGTCGCGTCCATTGCCAGTTCATACA
>JANQKN010000063.1 GCA_028281065.1 Flavobacteriaceae bacterium
CCGTTGATCTCCTCGCCACACATGATGACCAGTCTTTCGGTCACATTTCGCAGTTCCCGGATGTTTCCTGACCAATCGTAAGCTTGCAGGGCTTCGATGGCCTCTTCATTGATGGCTTTCTTTTTGGTGCCATACTCATCGGCAATGTCTTGCAGAAATTTGTCTACCAGTAAGGGGATGTCTTCTTTGCGGTCTTTCAGGGCGGGTACTTGAATCAGGATGACCCCGAGTCGGTGGTAAAGGTCCTCCCTGAAATTATTCTCTTCTATTTCTTTTTTCAGGTCTTTGTTGGTGGCTGCCAATACCCTCACATTCACGTTGATATCCTTATCGCCACCTACCCGGTTGATCCGGTGTTCCTGCAATGCCCGAAGTACTTTGGCCTGGGCAGAGAGGCTCATGTCACCAATTTCATCCAGGAACAGGGTTCCATCATTGGCTTGCTCAAACTTACCAATGCGCTGTTTGTGGGCCGAGGTAAAAGCCCCTTTCTCATGACCAAACAATTCACTTTCGATCAGTTCTCCGGGAATGGCCGCACAGTTCACCTCTACAAAGGGTGCTTTGGCGCGGTGGCTGCGCTCGTGAATTCCCCTGGCTACCAGTTCCTTACCCGTACCATTGGGGCCGGTTATGAGCACGCGGGCATCCGTAGGACCTACTTTGTCCATCATCTCTTTCACCTCTGAAAGTGCTTCAGATTCACCCACCATCTCGTACTTCTTCGAAAGTTTCTTCTTGAGTACTTTCGTTTCCGATACCAGAGATGATTTGTCAAGGGCATTCTTGACGGTGAGCAATAGCCGGTTGAGATCCGGTGGTTTGGGCACGAAGTCAAAGGCACCCATTTTGGTGGCATCCACGGCTGTTTCGATGGTGCCATGTGCCGAGATCATGATGAACTGAGTGTCAATGCCTGCCATCTGAACCCTTTCAAGCAGCTCAATGCCGTCCATTTTTGGCATGCGCACATCACAAAGGGCAATGTCATATTTATCGGCAATCAGCTTTTTCAGGCCTTCCTCCCCGTCTTTGGCTTCATCGATGGTGTATTTTTCATACTCTAATATCTCTCTCAGGGTGCTTCTAATGCTCTGTTCGTCATCAATGATCAGTATGCGGGGCATGGGTAGGTAATTGGTTAAATGGTGAACTAGGCCTCAGCCGTTCGGCTAAAATAGCAGATGAATTGATAAATCGAGTAGGATTTTTGGTGAAAGGGTATGGAAGGTCTTGCGCTTACCGAATTCTACCAAAATAGAAAAATGATGCAAGCCTATAAGCCGGGTTCTGTATCCCGATAGCGATCGGGACCCTTATCATTTATCTGGCCCTGCCGTTGCCGACAGGATCTATCTGCCTACCCTTCCACATCGGGCGGGGACCCTCAAACGTGGGTATACGTGGCATTTCACCGCATAGAGTTTACCTGATTTCACTACAGCATTACCTGTACATACTTTCTGCTGCACTTGTCCTCCCCTGTAGCATGCACTACAGGGTGACGGCTGTTAGCCGCTATGCTTCCCTATGGTGTCCGGACTTTCCTCGATGAGATAGCTTACGCCCCTCACCGCGATAAGGCGGCCTGCGTTGCAAAAATAGCCGAAAATGTTAATAACTCATGCAAAATACGAAGCTGTATTTTTTCATTAGTAGACACACCTTCCTATATTTGTTTTTGTCTATGGAACACTTCATTGTATCGGCCAGAAAGTACCGCCCCACAACGTTTAAGGACGTAGTTGGCCAACAGGCTATTACCAATACATTGGAAAACGCCATAGAAAACAACCATTTGGCTCAAGCCCTTCTTTTTACAGGGCCCCGAGGGGTAGGTAAAACCACTTGTGCACGAATCCTTGCCAAAAAAATAAACGACGATGGTACCCAACACGAAGATGAAGACTTTGCCTTCAATATCTTCGAACTGGATGCTGCTTCCAACAATTCCGTGGATGATATACGAAACCTTATAGATCAAGTCCGTATTCCCCCACAGGTTGGAAAATACAAAGTATACATCATCGATGAGGTACATATGCTTTCCTCTGCTGCTTTCAATGCTTTTCTTAAGACTTTGGAGGAGCCTCCCAAGCACGCCATCTTTATTTTGGCGACCACCGAAAAGCACAAGATCATTCCCACCATATTGTCCCGCTGCCAAATATTCGATTTTAGGAGAATTACGGTTCAGGACATTAAAATGCAACTGGCCGAGGTAGCCAAAGCCGAAGGGATCGATGCGGAAGACGATGCGTTGCATATCATCGCCCAAAAGGCAGATGGCGCCATGCGCGATGCCCTTTCCATTTTTGACCGTGTGGTAAGTTTTTCCGGAAAAAACCTAACCCGACAAGCTGTTACGGAAAACCTGAATGTACTGGATTATACCTACTACTTTGGTATTACCGATCTATTACTGGACAATAAGATTCCGGATGCATTACTTACCTACGACGACATTCTTTCCAAAGGATTCGATGGTCATCACTTCATTGCAGGATTGGCCTCCCATTTCAGGGATTTATTGGTGTGCAAAAACCCAACTACGGTTGCTCTACTCGAAGTAGGTGACCAAGTAAAGCAAATGTACTTGGAGCAATCTGCCAAGACGTCCAACGAGTTTCTCATGGATGCCATTGACTTGGCAAACTCTTGCGATCTAAAATATAAAAGCAGTCGTAACCAAAGACTGTTGGTTGAACTCTGTTTGTTGCAATTAGCCTCTCTCACTTTTGAGCGAGAAAAAAAAAACACTAGTGGGCAGCGCTTCGTAATCCCCCCCTCCTATTTTAAAACACAGGCAAATCCCGTAGCCAAAAAGCAAGATGCATCAGAAACAGTTGTTGCTAAAGAACCAGAAGCGGTTGCAGAAACTACAGTAGAAGAGCCCATTGTTGCTTATGAGGCCCCTACAGCCCCTAAAGAACCCGAACCTGTTTCAGAACCTAAAACCGAACGGGTTATCGACAGGCCACAGATCCTTGCCGAACGTAATGCCCAAAAGGTATCGGCACTTTCCTTAAAGAGTATTCGAAAGAAACAGGAACTTCAAAAAGAGCTGGTCGCCAATAAGCCCGATGAAAAGAACCTTCCTCGGGAATCCTTTACAGAAGCCGAGATGCAAACGGTCTGGACATCGTATACCGAAAAAATAAAGAAAGACGGTAAGTTTAACTTGCTTTCCCATTTAACCATGGGAACCCCTAAGCTGGATGGGAATCTTATTCATTTAGTATTTCCGAATAGTACTATAAAAGTTGAGGTAGAACGTGCCAAATACGAATTACTGGGCTATTTAAGGGAACAACTCCGCAACTATGACGTAGATTTATCGATCGAAGTAAACGAAGAGGAAGTAAAGCGTTATGCCTACACCCCACGGGAAAAGTTCGAAAAACTGAAAGAAAAAAACCCTTTGATCGAATCGTTGCGAAAAGAATTCGACCTGGATATTTAATTGTAAGATGATGAACGAACAAGAACAGGAAGCCATTAAAATGTTAGGGCTAAAACTACCCACAGATCCCCGTTGGGTAAACATTGTAGAAAAAAACATCGAGGAAATACTCGTAGACCATGCCTATTGTGAACAAAAGGCTGCATCTACTGCCATTTCGCTTATCATTGGGTATCCTGAATATACAGAACTGGTTACCGAAATGACTCTATTGGCCCAAGAAGAGATGAGTCACTTTAAAATGGTGCATGATTTATTGATAGAGCGTGGACTTACCTTGGGAAGGGAACGAAAAGATGAATACGTAAACATCATCATGAAGTTTTTCCCAAAAGGGGGCGACCGTAACACCCAACTTATTCACAGATTACTCTACGCAGCCCTTATCGAGGCAAGAAGCTGTGAACGTTTCAGGTTGTTAAGTGAGCAATTGGAAGATAAAAAACTGGCTCAGTTTTACAGAAAGCTTATGATTAGTGAAGCTGGGCATTATACCATGTTCTTGGCCTTTGCCCGAAAGTTTGGTGATCGTGAAGAGGTGGATAAAAAATGGCAAGACCTGCTCGATTATGAAGCCAGTGTCATGAAGGACTTAAGTGTTTCGGAGCGTATCCACGGATAATCGTTAAAAACAATAACTAAAAAAACCAGCTATCGAAAATCACCGATTGCTGGTTTTTAGTATTATAAAGAACTAAGTTATTCCTTCACAATTCGTTTCACTGCGGTTCCCTTATCAGTAGTTATCTTCAGGAAGTATATGTTTGAAGCATATCGGGATAAATCGATTTGGGTTTGTGTGTCTTCAGAAAAAGAAATAGTGGATAGCGACTTCCCGGTAATATCGAAGACCTCAACCTGCGCTACGATAGCCTGTGGCGATATTATACTAACCACACTCTGGGTTGGGTTGGGATGCACCGAGATAGCTTCTAAAGCGATATCCTCTACGCCTAGTGTTTCTACTACCACGGAAACATTATCTACGGCGATATCACTTCGTTCTCCCAATCCCGTGGTACTATCCAATCTTAATTGAATGGTCTCACCCAAATAAGCCGATAAATCTACAGTACCTTGATTCCATTGGTTTCCTTGTGCTTCATCTAGCAACCAAACGGTTTCCCATCCTGTACCATCATTTATCCTAACAGCGAGGTTACCAATATTCGATCCGAACATATGATAATCAAAAGTAAACATTGCTCCCAACCCTACATTCGGTAGTTCGAAACAAGGACTGTTAAGTACCGCTCTCTTGGTAGGAAAACCTACATTGGTACCCGAAGCCTCGGTATATATATAGAAATCACCGTCGGATGCCGAATCGGGTCCTGTATTGCTTGTCGTAGTTGATCCAGAGTTACGGGTCCAATCGAAATCGGTGTTCCCAACATGGGATAGGTCCATGTCATTCTGAACCCAAAGCCCTAGATCGGTTTCGAAGCTTTCCTCGTAAGGAAAAACCGATACAGTGTCTGCACAATCGGTCCCTGGGTTGGCCAAATAATAGTCGTAGGTATCTTGCAATATATCAATGGGGTCGACAGCTGGATCGGTTTTACTTACATTAAGATCTACGGTTAAATGCCCATAATTGGTAAAAGCGTCCTCTACCTTAGCAACACGAAGGAAAGCCGATTTAGAGCTGGTCTGGTTGCCTGTACAACGGCTGTCGGCACCAATTCGCTTGGCTCCTTGCATAGCACCCATAAGTTTGTCGGCTAAGGTTCCATTGGTGTTCAAGAAACCTGTTTCCATATCGTCCAAAACATCTTGAGAAATTAAAATATTTCCTTGTATGGCGTAATTAGACCCTACAATGTGGTTGGCAACACTGGAATTATTGGTTCCTGTAAAAGCAGCAGATCTAGGGGTGCCGCCAGGACCTCCTATTAAATCGACGATTCCGTATTGACGGTCTTGATTGGATCCTGGAGCAGGGTCATTATCGAACAACCAATCCAATATTTCCTGAGGAGAATCCCCAGCTTCCATTCGAACCCTTGCAGCTTGTTGATTAACAGGGCTCCAAAAAGCTTGGGTGTTTATAGCGCCTATACCAAGGATAATATCACTTATTACTAAAGCGCCTTCTTCTCCACCAAGATCATCAATATCAAGGCAAGTGGCTCCAGCACTACCTATCTCACCTGTGGTAGGATCCACGGCAACAATGGAAAAGGTGTGTTGAGCTATAGCGAAATGAGTAGTTAAAAGCAGCACTACCACAAACAACATTTTTACGGTAGAAAAGGGGGTGTAATTCTTTTTCATTTCAAATCAATTTTTAGGTTTTTTGGTGTTTTGATGGCTCAATTTAAGGAAGAGTTGAGGAAACATCAAACAAAAACTTTGGTATATGCCTAAGTATTAGATTAAGATGAGAAATTGTGGGAAGAATCGAGAAAATCTCAAATGAGAGTAGTTGTTATATGTTGGGCAGGTTAATTTCAATAAAATAAATTTGAAAGCGCAACTCTTTTCATAATTGCTATCTACTTAAAAACTTCAAATCGAAACGAGATGCCCAAACGTTTGCTCGTAGATATGGACGGTGTCATGGCAGACATCTATCAACAAGCTATTAATTTTGAATTTGCCGAAAGTGGCCGTAAAATCCGAATGGAAGATGTTGAGGGGAAAGATGAGATTGTAGCTTTTCCCAACGCCAAGCGCCATGTGAACGAAAGGGGGTTCTTTAGGAACGCGCCCGTAATGAAAGACGCTCAGGAGGTTTTGCGAGCCCTGCATGATGTCTACGAAATATATATTGTTTCTGCAGCTATGGAATTCCCAACCAGTTTGGAAGAAAAATACGAATGGTTACAAGAACATTTCCCCTTTATTTCATGGAAAAATATTATTCTCTGTGGTTCTAAAGTGCCTGTAACCGGAGATATCCTTATCGATGACCATTACAAAAACCTAGATCCTTTTGTTAACAGAACCCTTTTATTTACACAGCCTCACAATACAAAGGAGGATCGTGGGCACGAGCGGGTTAACAGTTGGCAGGAAGTAGCAGCTCTGTTGCTTTAGATTTTTACCTCCATGCCCTTGGCCAACTTTTCGTTGTAGAGGCTTTTTATGATTCCATCGGAAAGACCAATTTTAGGAACATAGACATTCTTGGCCTTGCTCCATTTCATGGCCGAAAGGTAAATACGGGTAGCGGGAACGATTACATCGGCCCGGTCTGGGTTCATCTGCAACTCAAAAATACGATCGTGATAGGTGTATGATTTTAACCGCTCGTAATAGTTGGATAGGTAAAAGTAACTTAATGGTTTACCTAATTTCCTTCCACTGGATTTGTAGATACTGTTAATGTTTCCTCCAGACCCGATAAGGCTGATTTTATCGTAGTCCTTGGTGTTCTTCTTAATCCATTTCTTTACGTCATCCCAAACAGATTCACGGACCATGTCGTTAAGGATACGGACAGTTCCCAATTTAAAAGATTTAGAGTTTACTGTTTTGCCGTTAGCGAACACAGTAAACTCGGTGCTTCCTCCTCCTACATCCACATAAAGGAAGGTTTTATCGGTGTCTATAAGGTCTTGTAGATCGGTTGAAGCGATTATGGCTGCCTCATCCTGCCCATCGATGATCTGAATATCTATTCCGGTTTGTTCCTTAAGCTTTTGTGCGATTTCCTTTCCGTTGGTTGCCTCCCGCATGGCCGAAGTAGCACAAGCTCTGTAGCGGGTAATGCCATGAGTTTTCATTAGTAAACTATAGGCATTCATGGCATCGACCATTCTAAGGTAGTTATCGTTGGATATCCTTCCTTTCAAAAAAACATCGGCCCCTAAACGTATGGGAACCCGTACAAGGGATGTTTTCTTGAATTGGGGCGGTTGGTTATCTCTTTCAATAATGGTGGCGATTAGAAGCCGTATTGCATTGGACCCTATATCGATGGCCCCATATTTTTCAATGTTCAGCAAAATTCTTCAACTTTTCTTTGTAATACTCATACAACTTAAACTGAGAACGTACAGGCTCTAAATCGTTTCTGCGATAGGCATTGTCTTGCTTATCTGAAATGACACGGGCTTTTACATTGTCGCTCCAGTTAATTACAAAGGTATCCAATAATTCTTGTTGTATCTCCGTATTGTATATGGGACAGGCAATTTCTACACGATTGTCCAGGTTTCTTCCCATAAGATCGGCCGAAGATATGTAATATTTTGGGGTCCCGCCATTCTCGAAGATGTAAAGCCTGGGGTGTTCCAAGAATTTATCTACAATACTAATTACTTCTATATTCTCACTCATACCTTCCACGCCGGGAATTAGACAACAGATACCACGTACAATGAGTTGAATTTGCACCCCTGCCCTACTGGCATCATAGAGCTTATCGATCATTTTAAAGTCCGAAAGGCTATTCAGTTTCAGTTTTATACCACTGGGCAATCCGTTTTTGTGGTTTTCTATTTCGGTATCGATAAGATGGTATAATGCATTTCTTGTATAATGTGGGGAAACGATAAGGTGATTGTATTTTTTAATACGATAGTTCACTTCAAAAAAGTCGAATACCTTATTAATTTCCTTCGCTATTTTATTATTGGATGTAAAAAGGGTATAGTCTGTATAGATTTTAGCGGTAGATTCGTTAAAATTCCCTGTACTGATAAAAGAATAACGTTTAATCTTGCTTCCTTCCAACCTTTCTACTACACAGGATTTGCAATGTACCTTAAGCCCAGTTACCCCAAAGATGAGCTTTACGCCTTCTTTCTGCATGATTTCTGCATAACGTATATTGGCAGCTTCGTCAAAACGGGCCTGTAGCTCTATTTGTACCGTTACTTCCTTTCCGTTTTTGGCAGCATTGATCAACGAACTGGCAATGTGCGATATTTCAGCCAAACGGTAAATGGTGATCTTTATGGATTGCACCTTGGGATCTAAGGCAGCTTCGCGTAAAAACTTAACCACATAGGAAAAGGTTTGGTATGGGGCATACAAGAGGTAATCCCTTTGGGCAATTTTCTTGAGTAAACGACCTTGTAGCGACAGTCCGGGTACGGGAAGGGGTTCGACTGGTTTGTAAAGCAAGTCTTTTCGTCCCAGACTCGGAAATTTCATATAATCACGACGGTTGTGGTAACGTCCTCCGGGGATTACACTATCGGTTGTTTCTATTCCCATTTTGTCCATAAGGAATTGAAGGGTTTCCTCGTCTATGCTTTTGTCATAAATAAAACGAACTGGGTCACCAGAACTACGTTTGGCAACACTTTTAGATATCTTTTCGAGGAAACTACGACTCAAGTCACTGTCTATGTCTAGTTCGGCGTCCCTCGTGATCTTGATCATATGTGCGGAAATGGACTCATAATCGAATATGTTGAAGATATTTCCCATCTGCGATCGGATCAAGTCGTCCAATAGGATGATATAATGTTTTCCATCTTCTTCGGGTAGTACCACAAAACGATCTACAATCCTTGGTATTTCTATCAAGGCATAATTTGTCTTAGGACCGTTGTCTTCGCCATTTTCCCTCATTTTTATGCGTACAGCCAAATAGGCAGCACTATCCTTAAGCTCTGGGAATTCATCCAATTCGGAAATCATGATGGTCATAAGGGCTGGGCTTACTTTTTGGATAAAGTAATCTGAAATAAACACGCACTGTTCATCGGAAATCTGGGTTTCATCTATAATAAAGATGTTCTCCTTTTCCAGTTCTTTTTGAATGTCCTTGAGAATACGGAGACTGTGTGCCTGTTGTTTGATCACAGTCTGGGTGATCTCCTCGAGTAATTCGGTAGCGGAAATCCCCCCCAACTCGCTTCTACCTCCTTTACCGGCTTCTACAATGCGTTTAATCGTGGCATAGCGGACTTTGAAGAATTCGTCCAGGTTGTTGGAAAATATTCCCAAAAACCGAAGCCGTTCTATAAGGGGAACGGTTGGGTCTTCACCTTCTTGTAATACACGGGCATTAAACTGGAGCCAGCTCAGCTCGCGGTTTAGGTAACGGTTTTCTACTTTATTTGCTACGGTAGTTGTTGTCATTCTTTTAAATCTCTCGGGAATACGGTTTGTACGGTTTTTCCTGTGGTAACATCACTCCAGTTGTTGGTATCGAACTGTAACTCTACAAAGCCACAGGTAGGAACGTTATCTATATAGGTACTTCCCAGCATATTGGCTATAGAAGTAAATGCATGGTTATGGCCAACAATCATAACGCGTTCCCAATTATTATCCAATCCTTTAACAATATCCATAACGCCATGTCCACTAAAATCGTACAGGGTATTGGTTACTTCGAAATCGGAATCGGAAATCTGAAAGGCTTCTTTGAAATAATGGGCCGTAGACAGGGCACGGGTCGCACCACTGCTAATGATTTTTTGGGGAGGGGTTAATTTGTCACTCAAATATTCGGAAACGAGCTTACCGTCCCTTTTACCCCTACCCTTTAGGGGGCGTTTGTGGTCTATTACGTCATGTTTCCAGGACGATTTTGCGTGACGGACCATATAGAGTGTTTTCATGATTATTTGGTCTTTGGTTTTTTAGTTGGTTGTGTTATGATAAAAATTCTTTACGATGATGATTCAATTTTAAGTTAGGGTGCCAATCGTTCTATCTTCCAATCTAAACCTTCCAATCTGTACCGTATCCTATCGTGCAAACGATTGGGTCTTCCTTGCCAAAACTCGAACTCTACGGGTTGTACAACAAATCCTCCCCAATGATCAGGCTTGGGCACTTCTTTTCCGTCGTATTCTTCTTCTAAGTCTTTCAATTGGTTTTCCAAAACTTCCCTATTGGGCACCACACTGCTCTGGCGGGAAACCAAAGCCCCCAACTGACTTCCCTTGGGTCGTGAAGCAAAATAATTGGCCGAGTCTGCTTCACTGGTTTTTTGGGCTGTACCTTTTATAAGGACTTGCCGCTCCATATTGGGCCAAAAGAAGGAAAGGGATACATTGGGGTTATTTTGTATGGCCTGTCCTTTTTCGCTGTTGTAGTTGGTATAGAAATAGAACCCGTGTTCATTGTATTTTTTAAGAAGTACGACACGCCCTTTAGGAAATCCATCCAACCCCAAAGTATTTAGGGTCATAGCATTAGCCTCATCTACACCCCCTGAATCCTGTACTTCGTAAAACCAAGTACGGAATTGCTGCAAAGGGTTGGCATCTACGGTTTGGACATCCAACTCTCCTTTTTGATAGGTTTTTCTATAGTCGTGCAAATTGTCCTGCATATCGATTTTTAGTTTAAGCGTTGATTTGTTTAATTGTTTCACCGAAGAGGGGTACTTAACGTACTAACAACCAAATATTCCAACGTTAACAAAGTGCAAGATACGCCATTGGCGGTTTTTATGGAAAAAGCTAGGATTTAAATTTGGGTTAAATAACGGGCTGTTTCGTTACATGGCTTGCTATTTGGGCCAAATCACATTAGCTGGATTGGTCTCCGCTCGATATACCCTTTCGACAATCTTAGGATTTTCTCGTAAGGTTTCTGAAGGGACAAACCGATCTACCACCCGAAAGTCCAAACCTAAATTTTGCAAAGTTTTTACCCCTTTACTTTGTAAGAGATTAGTGGAAAACGATAAGGAGTCGCCTGCCCTTAACTTACTTATTACAGGCCAACTAGCATTGCAGTTTATTAACGGTATGATTTTGTATGGATAAGGATCTGAAATCAAAAAAGATTCCAAACCGTTGCAGCTTCCCCGCAAATAAAGCATATCCCTTGCAGAATTATTGATTAGCGTACAGGTAGCAGTAATTAAATGGTGTTCACCATAAGGAACTGTATCTCCCAAAACATAGCGAAAGACAACCTCTTGGTTTGTCAATAGCTGTATTTCAGGTTCATCTTCTATGACAGGAAATACATTTATAGCATTGCTTTGGACATGGTGGTCACTTTTGCATGCATATAGCGATAACAAGAAAAGAGGTAAGAAATATCGCAAAATTCTAAACATATTGAAAGATACGGTATTCATTAAGATTTGGAAAGTGATATAATCTTAAATAAAATACAACCCTAGAAAAACCAATGCCAATACTAATACCAATAGGGAAAAGGCCCGGCTGGCCTCTTTAAAAAGATGTAAAATACCGTAGCATATCATCCACCCCAGAATCATTCCGGCGACTACTTTGTACCATTTTAATACAACGAAACCCACTAATATGGATGCTAAGAATACTAAGGCTCCAGTTTCCCTATATGCATTGGTATCTGAATGAAACCACTTGCCCATTTCCAGCTTTTTTTTGCGGGCATACCCTTTATAAGAAACCACCGTTATGCCAAAGACATAAAACAAAATGAAGGCTATTTCTATGTGGGTCATATAAAATCACTTAGGGTATTACCTAAATTACCCAATCCTTAAAAAAGATTGTTATGGTTTCCCCGCAGGATTTTTAAGTGCTGTGTTTATCTATAAGGGCTTTAAAATCCGTATCTCCTTTATAGTTTTCCCAGTCTGGATCGCCTTCTACAAAGCTGGGAGAAATTTCCCTGTTTTTTAATGAAATGTCCAATTCGTTAAGCGCTTTGGCCTTATCTCCTTCCATGGCATATAGACAGGCCAGGTTGTAGTGTCCAGCACCTAATTCGGTGGCCCTTATAAGTTTCTTCTTTGCTTTGTTTCGTAAATCTACAGCTTCCTTTTCTTCCTTTCCTTTGGACAGATTAAGTAATGCTGTCCCCCAATTGTAATGGGCTCCGCCAAGGTTGGGGTTAATCTCCAAAGCGCGTTCGTATTTTTTGAAAGAGGCTGCGAGTAGATCTTCTGCTTCTTTTCCTTCTGCAAGGAAAGCCAGGTTACCCAGTTGGGTTCCTATATTGAACAGGACATCGTCCTTATCGGGTTCCAGTTCCTGTAATTTTTCGAATTTCCCTAAAGCGGCTTTATAAAGCTCTGCTGCCTCGTCCCCTTCTTTTATATTGGCTAGGTTGCCCAAATTAATACCCCAATTATAGATGGCGTCATTCTGATTTGGTCTAATGGCCAAGACACGCTCAAACTTATCGAAGGATTGCCTGAATAAGGTTTCGGCTTCTTTCCCTTCCAGCAAAGAGGCCAGATTACCCAAGTGGGTCCCCCAGTTATACAATGCATCATCTTTATGAGGTTCTACCTCCAATGCTTTCTCAAATTTATCGAAAGAAGCCCTGTAGAGTTTCTTGGCATCTTCTCCTCCCTTAAGCATCGCTAACCTACCCAAATTGGTTCCCCAATTGTATAGTGCTTGTGATTTATCGGGTTTTATAGCAAGGGAACGTTCAAACTTGTCGAAAGAAGCCTCGTACAGATCTTCTGCTTCTTTCCCTTTCAGTAATGCGGCCAGATTACCCAGATGGGTTCCCCAATTGTACCAAGTATCATCTTTATTGGCATTCATTAAAGTGGCCTGTTCTAGTTTTTCGAACGATTCCCTATATAGTTTTTCGGCTTCTTTCCCATCTTTTAAAAGGGCAAAGTTCCCCAAAGCAGTTCCCCAATTAAACAGGGTGTCTTCTCTATCGGGATTCACAGCAAGGGTTTCTTCGTATTTTCTGAAACCGGCAAGGAACAAGGTTTTGGCTTCTTCCCCTCTCTTCATTTTTGCCAATCTGGTAAGGGCGGTTGCCCAATTGTTTAGGGTAATATCGAAATCGGGTTTAATAGCCAATGCCCGTTCGTATTTATCGAAAGCCGATTTGTACTGTTTTTCGGCAGCCATTTCTTCCATATTCTTAGCTAACCGTATTAAATTGGCTCCCCAATTGTTCAGTGCTTCATAAAAATCAGGTTTTAAGGCTACGGAAGTGATATACTTTTCGATGGCTTTTTCGTAATGACCGGAATTACTCAATTCCAATCCTTCTTCAAAATATTTAACCGCTTCGGGCTCCAACAGTTGATCCTTGTGCATACTTTCATTCAATTTACTTTCCAACTCTACAATCCTATCATTCGCTTCGGTTAGTTGCCCTTGCAGTTCTTTTACCTTAACAGAACCGCTGTTTTTATGGTTTTCTTCTTTGACGTCATTGAGACTCTGAAGAAAAGTTTCGATCTGGGAATAATCATCTATATAAATGGGGGTCAAAAAATTTAGGGAACTATCCAACTCCTTTCGGGTGATGATAAAATGTCTTTGATTGTAGTCACCCTGCAACCTCTTAATTTCCTTAAAAATGTTATTGATCTGAAAATCCCCCATTCCGGCACCTATAAAGAGAAGGGAATTATTGTATACAATGTTTTTTAATACCAAAAGGGAATGTTCGGCATCTTTCTCGTTGTTTTCATACAAATCCCTATAGTTGGAGGGAAACAGCACTAGGGATTCTTTGCTTTCATTGCAGCCATGCAATTTGAACAGGAATTTAGACGATTGATCTTTATGACGGGTCAATTCGTAGTTTTTCCCTTTATATGCCTTACGTTTTGTATAGATAGGATCTGCGAGTTCGAATGCATTATCGTAATTTGTAGTAATGATCTTATCGGACAGAGAACCTATCAACTTATGGATAGCGAATTTGTTTTTATCATTCTTTAAGTCTAAAAAACGTTCTATAAACCCATAAATACGATCCCTAGATAACGCCCTGTCCTTTTCTATTAGGTATAAAACCGTTAAAGGGTCGTAGATTTTTAATAAAGGAACCAGGTGCGAAATAATGTATCCTTCCTTTTCGAGATGATCCAGGATATGCCATACTAAATTTTCCCAGCCTTTTACCTTCTGATCATTAATGTTGTACAGATCATAAGAAAGCCCTGCTCCTGCAAAAACGATGAGTTCATCGTTGTGTATCGCTTTTTTTAAATCTACGGGTATGTTCATTACTCTTGTCTTTAATGTTATTGCACATAAACAGGACTTCATCCCTGTCTTTACATATCATCGGTATGCAGGAGACATGTCACCGGCATATGGTCCGAGGATGCTGGAAAATCCCTATAAATAGGGTTGCCACTACTCATCCTAGTTATAATATCGCCATCGGTAATCCACGGAACGTCCCTTCGGCTGTATAATATATGATCTATCCATGACCTGCGGTAAGAACGGTTAAAAATGGGGTCGGCAAAACTGGCTGTGTACAATTCGGAAAAATCAAGCTCTTTTTTATCCTTGTCACTCAAGGTATCGAACATAATATTCCCCAAACACAGCTCAGGCATCCAAATAGATCCCATAAGACGTTCTATCCCGCTGGACTGTAGTTTCATTTCACTGGTATCCATACCAGG
>JANQKN010000071.1 GCA_028281065.1 Flavobacteriaceae bacterium
GGTCTGGGGAAATTACCAAGGCATTTGCGGCTATGCGTTGTGGGAAATGATGAATCTGTGGCCAGATCTTTACAAAGACTTTTTAGAGACTGAAGCACGTATTGAAGAAGCTCTTAAAAACGATGCTAACGAGTCCGAGAACCCTAAAGGGAATGATGACGACGAAGTTAATATGTACGAAGCCCTACGTGAAATGTACGAAGCCAATAAAGAAATGTGGGGCAATTATCAAGGCGTTTGTGGTACTGCCTTGCTAGAAATGGCACGTTTTTTCCCTGAATTGTACCAAAAGTTTCTGGAAAATGAAAAGCGGATCGAAGCTGAGTTGAATGGTGCTTCCGATGAAGCAGAAAATCCAGATCGAGATGATGATGGTATTCAAGATGAAGGGGAGCAGGATGAAGAAGACAAGAAGCAGAAAAATCCTGATGATGACGAAGACGGTGCCAGCGACGACGACGATGTGGAACCCTTGGATGAAAAGATAGAGAACCCAGATGCCCCAAAATTTGAAGACGAAAGGATTACCCGTGCCTTTAAATCGGAAAAAGTAGTACCCTACCGCACTATTGTCATCCGTTTGGGCGGACTGGAAGCAGGCATTACCAAAGTGGGGGAACATTACTTTATGACCGAAGTAAAATCCATAGCCAGAGACCCTAAAACAGGAGACCTAATACCCTATTTCGATTTTACCAAAGGAAAAGTAATCGAAGGCGAATTATGGTATGCCATTTACTTAATCTCCCTAGGACAGAGCCCTTTAAATATGGTCTCTCGAATTGTAACCAGTGCCGAATCATTGGGCAAAGAGTATTTGGAAGGACTAATGAAAACCATGAAAGAGGATGACAGTCCTGCCATTGTGGTTGAGATCTCTTCAGAAATGTTATTGCTTATGCAAATCACCGTTTCCTTTGAAACAGCAGCCATGCCACAATTGGGTGATCATGTACGCAATGCACATGAGCATTTTGAAAAAGCCCAAACCGCTGCTGAAAAGGGAGATTGGCTAGAAGCTTGGTACGAATTGAAACAGGCAGAAATGGACATGGCCTTTTTGATGTTAGAATTATGGCCCGGTGGATCGGCTGGGAAAGGAGCCGTAAAGGCGGGGAAACGCACTGTAAAACCTGTAGTAGATGCCTCTACAACCACAGGTAAAAAAATGGACGAAGTAGTAGAAGCTCTTAGAACTGCTGCCAAAAAGGAACCCAATCCAGCAAAAGCAGCTAAGATTTCCAAAAAAGCAGATGATATCGAACAAGTGGCTGCTCAGTCCAGTAAGATTAGAAGGGCTTTCGATATCGGGACACCTCGACCTACCAATATGGCAACTGCCGCTAAGGACAGGAAGTCTTTGGAGAATTTCTTTGGAGTCGAAAATGTAAACACCGTAGGTAAAAAGAAGCCTGAAAATGTGTTGGCGGTTACTGCTACGGCTGCCGATGGAACCAAGGTGAAGCAAGTATGGGTACGTCCTAAGTATTCGGACTATAAGAAAGCGTATAAAGACGTACATGGCGAAATCCCCGATGGATGCGATATAGACCATTTACAAAGCCGAACCCGTGCAGACCAGCAAGGATACGGATATGTATTGTTGGTTCCTGTAAATTCCAAGGTAAACCGAAGTTGGGGAGCAACCATGGAGAAAAGAACCGTGCAAATGGGCAAAGCCGGACACGTTGAGAAAAACTTACCGGAAATGAGAATGATCGATCAGTTTCAATGGTGGAAATACATTGGGATTACCCCAGATATGGTCAAAAAGCATTTAGCTAAATATGTAAAGAAAGGAGAATAAGTAATTAAAAGCGGCTCGATTTTATTCGGGTCGTTTTTTTATACGATTGTAAGGATTGAAACACTTTGGCTTTGCAAATTCGATCGAAGTAGCTACCTTGTCCATCAGACCCAATTAGTATGGACAACAATACGCAGTCAAGCAAAGAAAAAAGACTACCCTTTTATTATTTATTATTACTCATCTTGGCTGGGGAAGCTGTTTTTATCCTCCCGTTCGTATTAACAAGGGTCTTTCGACCTACAGTATTGGAGGCTTTTCAATTAAGTAATAAAGAACTTGGCTATTGCTATTTAGCTTATGGTATCATGGCTTTTCCTGCTTATTTGTTGGGCGGTCCCCTTGCCGATCGTTTTCCCCCTCGAAAACTAATTTCCTTCGCACTGTGGACCACCGCCTTGGGAGGATTACTATATGCCTCCTATCCTTCACTATTGATATTAATAATATTATACGGCTATTGGGGTGTTACTACGATTTTCCTGCTATGGGCTGCTATGATTAAAGCTACCCGGGTTTGGGGTGGTAGCAAGTCGCAAGGAAAAGCTTTTGGTTTTTTGGATGGCGGTCGTGGTCTGGTAGGGGCTTTATTTGGTCTTTTGGGCGTGGTTATTTTTTCGCTATTTGCCACGGGCAATTTGGAAAACATTGAGTTTGAAGAACGAAAGGAGGCATTTCGCTATGTCGTCTGGGTTTCTTCGGTTATCGTAGCCCTAGTAGGAATATTGGTGTGGTTTTTTCTGAAATCCCCTCATGAAGAAGATATATTGGTGGAGCAGATTACCAAAAAAGACATAAAAAAGGTATTGCGTATTCCTTCGGTAGTACTACTCATGATCATTATTATGTGTGCCTACGTAGGCTATAAACTTACCGATGTTTTCTCCCAATATGCACACGATGTCATGCTGTATAGCGAAGTAGATTCTGCCAAAGTAGGTACCTTCCTCCTATTTATTAGACCTTTTGTTGGAGTCCTTATCGGATTTATAGCCGATAAGAGTCGTGTCACCCTTTGGCTAATGATAAGTTTTGCTATAAGTATTGTTGGGGCTTTGCTATTTGCTTTAGGCATCGTAACCCCAGGAGCTACATCCCTATTCTTCCTCTCTATCTTAATTACGGCTTCAGGAATTTACGCCATACGATCCCTTTATTTCGCTTCTATGAAAGAAGGAAGGATCCCTTTGGCATTAACCGGGACAGCTGTTGGTCTTATTTCATTGATAGGATACACTCCAGATATGTTTGCTACTTTGGGTATGGGGTATTTCCTGGATGCTTCCCCTGGTTTACAAGGACATCAGAATGTATTCTGGATGCTAACTGCTTTTTATATAGTGGGAGGAATTGCCTCTTTTATATTTTGGCGATGGAGTCGAAATTCATAAAAGCGCAGTAGTAATCTTTAGTTAATGCATTCAGAATTCTGTAATTGTACTATATTGAAAGCAACTAACGATACACCAAAAATTTTAACCGAATGACTTCTACCTATTATCCGGAAAGTCCAAAAGCCACTACACGAAAATTAACAAGTTTAACCTCATCGTACCGTCTTAGGGCATCATTGGCCGTATTGGCCATCATCCTGTTCTTTGTGCTCTATTTTGCCTTGGTTGCAGGGTTGGCTTACCTCGTTTACTATTCCTTTACCTACGATATTGGAAGGGTAAACAAGTTCTCTATTCTGATGAAAATAGGAGCCATTGCTGGGGCAGTCATGCTGTTTGTATTTACCTTGAAGTTTGTTTTCAAATTAAAAAACCCAAAACGAACCAATAGGATACGTTTGGTAAAAAAAGAACAGCCCGAACTGTGGGCTTTTGTTAACAGGATATGTAAGGAAACTGGAGCTCCCAAACCGAAAGCCATTTACGTAGATCCCGATGTAAATGCCTATGTTTCCTATAGCAATATGTGGTTGAGTCTTTTTTTGCCCGTTAAAAAGGAACTCACCATTGGCTTGGGCTTGGTAAGCTGTTTGAACCTTTCTGAATTTAAGGCCGTTATGGCCCATGAGTTTGGTCATTTTGCACAGAGCAGCATGAAGATTGGAAGTTATATCATCTCGGCAAATACCATTATTCATGATATGATTTTTTCCCGTGATAAATGGGACGACCTGCTCGATCAGTGGCGTGGGGCAGACATCAGGCTCTCCTTTGCGGCTTGGATCATTACCCCAGTCATTTGGATCATTCGCCAGATATTGAACCTTTTCTACCAGTTCCTAAATATCATGTACTCCTCCCTTTCACGGGAAATGGAATTTAATGCCGATAAAGTAGCTGTAAGTACCACGGGTAGCGAGGCTATTGTTTCTGCCCTTTGGAAGCTGGACGGAGGATCCCAACACTGGAATAGCACCATGAATCACGCCTATGTTGCTTCACAAAAAAAGATGTTTGTTTCCAATTTATACGAACACAACAACTTAGCCATTGGACGTACTTCCGAAACCCAAAAAGCACAATTGGAAGAATTGCCTGTGGATGAGCGCGGGGGACGATTGTTCTTTACCAGTTCAGAAAACTCGAAAGTTGGGATGTATGCCAGTCACCCTCCCAACGACCAGCGGGAACACAATGCCAAAATCCCTTTTATTGACTGCGAAGAAGACCATCGGTCACCCTGGTTGCTCTTTGCCAACAAAGAGGAGCTTCAGGAAAAGATGACCCAGCTCATCTACAAAGAATACCTCAACAAAACCCAGGAGAGCATCACTTCGGCAGAGGTGTTTGAGAAATTCATTCAGGATGAAAGCAAGGGAAGCGATCTGTTGTCGGAGTTCGAAAACACCTTCGAAAACCGTTACTTACACATTCCCGAAAAAGATGTATTGCTACGGAAAATGACTGAATACAAAGATGCAGGTACGGATGCCATTACCAAGCTTAAAAAACAACTTACCCAGCTTATGGACCCGGTTAGGGAAATTGAAGCGATCATGCTAAAAGCCCAACAAATTGCTAACGGCACCATAAAAGACAAGGCATTTAGCTTTAACGGAGAAACCTATAAGAAGAAAGACCTACATGAAGGCTACAACAAGCTATTCGCCAAAAGGGAACAGATCTTTAACGAAGACTTCAAGGAATGGGACACTTCCTTCTGTGCCCTGCATTTGGCATTGGCAGAGAAAGTTGGTAAGAAAAATGAATTGATGAAATACTATGAGCAGCACAACGGCATAGCCAATGTCTACAAGACACTAGCCAATGTTAAAACATCCATTTATAACGAACTGGCTCAACTTCAGTCACGATCCGATGTCACCGAAGGCGAAGTAAGGACCTTTGGGCATAAGGTAAACGATAGGGTGTATAGTGTTAATGCAGAAATGGATAAACTCTCTTCCCTGGATTTTGTCCCTTTGCCCAATATTGAAACCGTTTCCGAACTGAAAGAAGCCATTATAGAGGGAAGCGAATTTAAGAAGTACCGTGGTAATATGTTCGAAGGGGAGGGATTCTCCACCGTCATGACCCAGGTTGAAAATGCCATTGCCCATTGCCAACGGATTGAGCAAAAGAGTATTGGAACCATTCTTCTTTTTCAGAAGGAAATGATCGAGAATTAAGGCTTGTTTGTCTAATAAACTTTATTATCTCACTAAAAATGAGTATCTTATGATGTAAAATCAATACAATTTCATCATGGGAACCATTAAAAGCCTTAACAAGTGGGCCAATGCCCATAGCTATTATCCATTAGATTTTTTACGTATTGCCTTGGGGGTTTTTCTAATCATAAAAGGATTCAATTTTATGGGAAATACCTTGGAATTATTGGAACTTATTAAACCCATGAAAAGTCTTGTAGGTGAAATGATCGCAATTCATTATGTAGTGCCTGCGCACTTTATTGGTGGATTGCTTATTGTATTTGGGTTGTTGACCCGATGGGCAGCCGTGGCACAACTTCCCATACTAATTGGTGCCGTGATTATCAATTTTGCTGGGGAGATGAACAGCACCAACCTTATATTGGCTAGTGTAGCCCTTGTTCTGTGTATTTTCTTTGCTTTTTACGGTTCAGGAAAGCGCTCCATGGACAAATACTTCAAAATGTATCAGTAGCGAATGGCCTTAATAGCTTCTTGACGGCCATTTACATATCGAAATCCGTTTTCACCATAAAACCCTGCTTCTTCGAGCATGATGCGTATGTCTTTGCTCCATTCATCAAGGGTAACGGTTGTATTCAATTCTATGGCATATACGGTGTTTTCGTACAGCGGATAATCGCCAGTTCCTTTTACGCCTCCTTGGGAATCCCACATACCAATGGTAGGGCCTGCACTATGCCCATAGGTGCCTAAAGGATGTGTATAGATTGAAGGACGCAGTCCTTCTTCTTTTCCTTCGGATAAGGATTTAAGGAGGATCTCATTCCCCGTTTTTCCAGTTTCAAAATTTCCTGTAAAAATATCCTGTACCCTATTGCCTTTGGCAAAGGCTTGTTCTAAAAAAGCAGGAACCTGTTCCTCCCCTTCTTTCAATACATAAGCATGCTGTTGGCAATCGGTATTAAGACCAATATAGGTAATCCCAAAATCGCAGTGCAATAAATCCCCTGGCAAAATAACCTTGTCCTTTTCTCCCTTGGTAAAGGAATAGATATGACTTTTTAGCACCTCATCGCTTCGTTGTATGTCTATGGTAGGATGAAACCAAGTTTCCAGCCCCAAATCGGTTACTTTTTGACGCATCCACCAAACCACATCGTCGGTAGTGGTGGTTCCTGGTGTAATTACTTTGCTGCTGAAGGCTTCGTCTATAATTCCATGAGTAATGGAAACCAAGATATTATACAGTTCCATTTCTTTAGGGGTTCGAGTTTCGATCCACCCTATAGCCAATTGTTCAGCAGAAACCAACCTATCTTCCCACTTTTGTGGTAAAGCTTCCTTCAGTTCCATATAGTCCGTATACACCAAGCCGTCGGCGATACCAAAGTACTCTGACGTATTGATTCCAATTTTTGAAGGATTCCGCTCTTCAATAATTTCCACCAACCGTGCCCATTGGTCAGGCTGCTTTTCCTTATCCCAAGCCGATGCAATGTTCTTCCCCACATCGTAACGGGCTACCGCCAATTTTTCGATACGATCTTCAGCCTTGTTTCTGTAAAACACCAAAATGGTACGCCTGCGGGCATTGAGCCAATTGGCAGGAAGCATAGTTCGCATTACGGGGTCTTCGTTATATTCCCTAGAAATAACCAACCACATATCGATTTCTGAACGATCCATTAACATGGGAAGTACTGTATTGAATCGATCTGCGAGGATTTCGTCTTTAAGGTCAGCTCGTTCCCTTTCGGGAAGGATCTGGGCAGTAAGCGTAGTGGAAAGGAATAGCAATAGGATGGCAACGTGTTTCATGAGGGATAATTTTCCTTAAAAGTACGCATTTAGGGAAAAAGAAAGGGAGCCACTTTATGGCTCCCTGTATCTAAAAAATGAGGTTTATATGATGATCCGATCGACCAGATGCTTTTTTCTATTACCTGTAAGCCGCACCACCTTTACTTCCTTGGTTTGGTTTTCCCTTCCATAATTTCTAAATATGGTCAATTTAAGGAAGGTAGGGGTCTCTATTTTTTGATACCGATCGCCAAAGTAATTCACCTTTACGTAGTAAGTCCCCTTGGTCGCAAACTTTTGTTTGAACTCCTCAGGGCCGAATCCCTGTGTCATATCGTCCGAGAGTTCCCCACTTGTCCTTGTTTTCTTATTCCCATAATAGCATTCTTCCAGATTAGGATCGATAAGATGCAGATCGATGTCGGTATCGTTTCGGTTCCAATCGATCACTATCCGAATGTCCATATCGTAGTTGCGCACTACCTTATAGGGCAATTTATCCCTGTCGTATTGGGCTCCGTCTTTATGAATTAGGTTTCGTATTTCGTTTACGGTAATCCCCTTCATACCAGAAAACTTTCGCCGCTGGTTCCCTTCGTACAAGGCATCGCTGGCAATGGAGTTTAAAAGCGTTATTGCCTCGTCGTATTTTCCTGTTTCCTGTAATGCCAATGCTAAATCTCTATAGGATTGACTGTCCTCTGGACGCAACTTAAGTACCTGTCTGTAAATGAATACTGCTAAGGAGAAATTCCCCTGCTCCTCCAACTTATAGGCAAACGCCCGTAACAATTCGTAGTTGTCGTTATCAATTTCGGCAATGTTACTCAGTATCTTATTGGCCATTCCTGTATCGAACTCCTTCATATGATCATACACATCGATAAAATAGGCCGGTAAATGTGCATAGGTTTCCCGTTGCTTTAGGTAGATATCATACAATTGGGCCTTGTTGGTTAACCCCTGTAATTCCTTTAAATAATCGGTAATGATTCCTTTTTCCCCTAAGGTCCTTTCTTGGGATAAAGCCCGTCTTTTCCTTTGATTTTCTTCCTTTTTGATATCCTCTGGGGTTCTTGAAAGTCTACCTCCACTGCCACTTCCCCTACCACTCATGTTTCCTCCGGTTTTTGTGGTTATTAGGATCACCCCATTCCTTCCTTCGGAACCATAAATATTGGTAGCTGCTAAACCTTTTAAAACTTCTACCCGTTCTATGTTATTGGGGTCTATATCGAATGCCCTACTGGACCCCATATTACCATCGATAAAGCTTCCTGCTTCGTTGGTACCCGAACTATAGGGAACGCCGTCTATTACATAGAGGGGTTCGTTACTACCAGAAAATGAATTTGTCCCTCTTATTACCACCTTATTAGCAGAACCAGACAATCCATTCTGAGTGGTAACTTGTACTCCTGCAGCCTTACCACTTAACACTCTTGTTAGATCGGTCTGAGGGCTATTGGCTATTTCTTCGTTTTGTATAGTGGTAACTGAATATCCCACGGCTTTCTTCTCCTTTTTTACGGCAAAACCAGTAACAACTACTTCGTTTAAAACCGAGGCATCGGGTTGCATCCTAATATTAATGGGGCCACTCCCCTGTACAGTTGTTTCTAAAGTTTGATAACTGAGGTAGCTAAAAACCAAATCCTGCCCTACGCTAACATTAATTCTATAGTTTCCATCAAAATCTGTTTGGGTCCCATTGGAAGTCCCCGAAACAATTACATTCACTCCAGGGAGGGGTAGGTTGGTTT
>JANQKN010000167.1 GCA_028281065.1 Flavobacteriaceae bacterium
TACCCAAGTAGGTGGGGAAGGTCATGATGTTACTGTAAGGGGAAACACCATGATAGACTGCCATGGATATGCAGGGACGTTTATTTATGATGTTACCGATCCAGCCAACCCTTCTTTAATTACGTCAATTGACGCTCCAGATATGACGTATCACCATCAAGGTGATTTTTCTACCGATGGTAATTATGTATATATCTGTGATGAGTTGGGGAACAACCCTCAACCCGATATTACAGTATGGGATATATCAAACCCAGCAAGCCCCGTTCGTACAGATGAGGTAGCTACAAATGCCACTCCTCACAATATGTATGTAATAGGGGACTACGCCTATGCTTCATACTATACGGCAGGATTTAAAGTGTTTGATATTTCCGATCCATCTCAATTGGTTTTGGCCGATGAGTATGATACAAACCCTGCTACAGGTGAAGGCTTTGCAGGTGCATTTGGTGTTTATCCTTCCGCAGAAACAGGAAACATTTACATTAACGATAGTAGCGGAATCTATATCTTTGGTTTCGATGCTTTGGGTGTAAATGATCTGGAGAGCAGTTCGGTATCCATCTTCCCAAATCCAGCACAAGGAGCTGTTAACTTAACTAGCGAAAACGATACTATTGAAAATGTGAAGGTATTTGATATGCTAGGGAAACAGATGATGGACATAGATGTTACTACCACACAGGATTATCGTTTGGATATTTCTGCCTTGAATACTGGGGTTTACTTTGTACAAGTAAACGATCAAAAAGCTCAGAAATTAATGGTTCGATAATTCAAACCAAACCTTATAATTGCAAAAAAGCCTTTCAAAATTTGAAAGGCTTTTTTTTATACTTCATTGTCCATGACATCGGTTACAACGTAATACCTAGGGTCATCCACATTGCTTTGTATGATGGTGTCGAACTCTGGGTTCCACTTCAACAATAAGTTTTTACAATCCGGGCTTAAGTGTGTAAGGGTTACTTTCTTGCCTTCTGCTATGTATTTGTTGGCTATGTTCCGTAAGGCTTCCACCCCAGAATGATCGCTCACGCGCGATTCAATAAAATCGATTTCCACGTTTTTAGGATCGTTTTTTATGTCGAATTTACTGTTGAAAGTTTGTGTGGACCCAAAAAATAAAGGCCCCCAGATTTCATAAACTTTGGTTCCATCTTCCTTAATTCGCTTCCTTGCTCTAATCTTGGTAGCGTTTTTCCAAGCAAAGGTCAAGGCACTCATAATAACCCCAGCAATAACGGCAACAGCCAAATCTTGCCATACGGTAATAGCCGAAACCGCAATAAGTACAAAGGCATCACTTTTCGGTATTTTGTTAAGAATCCTAAAACTACTCCAGGCAAAGGTTCCAATTACTACCATAAACATAACCCCAACTAGTGCGGCAATAGGAATTTGTTCAATTAGCGGTGCCCCAAACAAAACAAAGCACAGCAAAGCCACCGCAGCGATGGTGCCTGAGAGACGCCCGCGTCCCCCAGAATTTACGTTGATGATCGATTGCCCGATCATGGCACATCCACCCATACCACCAAAAAGACCGTTGATAATATTGGCACCCCCTTGAGCAACACATTCACGGTTTCCGCTTCCACGGGTTTCGGTCATTTCATCAATCAGGCTTAAGGTCATTAAGGATTCAATAAGTCCAATGGCAGCCAAGATAAATGCCGTAGGGAGTATGGTAGGGAGAAAATGTCCTTTCACGGTATGGAATAGGGTAAATATTTGGTCCTGAAAGGTAGGAAGCCCCCCTTGCAATCCTTGTCCACCTCCATCACGGATAAAGGACCCTACCGTACTTACATCGATACCTCCAAAGATTACAATGGCGGCAACTACAATAATGGCTGTAAGCGCAGCAGGTATTTTTTTAGTGAGTTTGGGTAGTAGGAACATGATGGCCATGGTTAAGCCTACAAGTCCCATCATCAACCAGAAGTCACTGTTACTAAATAAAGCGGAAAACCATTCCCTTGTATTTCCCCAAAAGGAAATCCCTTCCGAAGCTATTTTAGGGAACAATCCTAATTGCGATAGGAAGATCACAATGGCCAAACCGTTTACAAACCCCATCATTACAGGGTGTGGTATCAATCGTACAAATTTCCCCAGTCGTAAAACCCCAGCTAGAATCTGTATGCCTCCTACAAACAATAGGGTAATGAACAGCCATTGCAATCCCAGGTTTTCGATGGGTTGGTCCAAAGCCAATCCCGCTTCATTTCCCTTTTGGATTAAGTGAACCATTACCACTGCCATAGCACCTGTAGCTCCACTTATCATTCCAGGTCTTCCTCCAAACAGGGCGGTGATGATTCCCATCATAAAGGCTCCATAAAGCCCTACAAGAGGATCTACCCCAGCCACAAAAGCAAAGGCTACGGCTTCGGGAACCAAGGCTAGGGCTACGGTAAGCCCGGATAGGATGTCGTTTTTAGGATTTTGGGTAAAATTCTTAATCGTTGTTTGTAACATAGCCGATTCGGTTTGAAGCCGGCAAAGGTACATTTTTAGAATTGAAGAAATTAGAAGATTTTAAGTGAAATCATTTTGAAGGGTAAATTCCACTTTATTTATCACGATTGAAATTAGGTTCAAACTTTCTTTTAATGATTAATCTTCTTTTAAAAACCAGAAAGAAAGCATATCCAATATAGCTAAAGATTAAGATGATGCCTATCCATAGGTATTTATCCCTTTTCCGTTTAAAATTCAGGAATCTTAATTCCATTAAGAACAGTACAAAGAATGCAAACCTAAAATAGAGTACTAACATGGGAGGTTATTTCATGATTCTTTTCACTATTCTTTAATCCGATGTTTTAGTGAAATAATGGAACTCCCGCTCCAATTCATATTTCAATTTTTTAACGGAACGACCCATCATAAATCGGAAAAGTACTAGAAAGATCAAGGCATGAAAGATAATGAAAGGTAATGCGATAAGGGAAAGTCGGAGCGAATCATCTTTGGCGGAAAGTACAAGCATGAATACAATACCCATGGCATAGAGTCCAAAAAGCATATAATGCATAAATCGCATAGCTCCCCTAAACGCGGTTAATTCCATAGAAATAGAAAGGCCGTTTATGTTTTCTTTAAATCGACCTTTTGCAATGGCTAACCCTTGATTGGGAGAAAATAACCTTCTAAGTCTTTTAATTGTGAATTCGTTACCCGATATGTTTCCTTTCAGTTCTTTTTTTGTGGAGGTAAAGGGTTCAAAAAAGTCCGACATGGTATTAATCTCACCAATAAGGACATTGTGATGAAAACTTTCAATAAAGTCGTCACGCTTTATGGGTAGTTCTACTTCAAGGGTGTCCTTTGGAATCCAATTTTTAAACATGTTGAGCGATGGTGTTACATTTCATCCCCAAAGAATATAGCATTCATCAATAACTTATTGGTGCCGTACCAAAAGGCCCTGAAGTTGGTGTTGTCCGTAAAATAAATCACCTTTCCACGGCCCAAGCGCCCAGTTTTAAAAGCAGAGGTATTTGCCAGTTCCTTTAAATTGGACTTGGAGATGTATCCACTCAATAATGGACTGGATGTATATTGAATCGGGTTGTTGAAACTTTCCGGATCGGCTTCCAAGAAAATAGTACTGTTCCTGAAAACGGGAAGCTTGTCGTTTTTGTAACCAAAAGCCACAGGGTGCGAACGATCCAACTTGGTTTCAAAAATAGCACCACCGATTACTTTGGCACCATAGAAATTACCACGGTTTTCGAAGGAAATGTTCT
>JANQKN010000176.1 GCA_028281065.1 Flavobacteriaceae bacterium
GTGCCGATTATCTGGGGATGCCCCTGGGCATGGTGAATCGGGGTAATGTAACGCGCAAGCAGGTCTGGAAATCGGGTACCGACTATATCGATGCCGAACGCAAGGCTTTTGACAGTTTTGGTAATGTCACCGGTATTATGGACGGCAAGGGCAATCTCAGGAATATCGACTACGATTCCCTGCTCAATACCTATCCCGTCAAGGAAACCATTCACCTGGGAGCCGGGAAAGACCCCCTGGAAGTGAGTGTTCAATACGACTACGGTATCGGCAAGATCATCCAAAGCACCGACTACAACGGTCATGATACTTTCTACAATTACGACTCATTCGGCAGGGCTGTTAATATCATTCAACCCGGTGACAGCTGGACCTATCCCACACAATCCTTTAGTTATCGTATCGTCGATCCCCATCGGGGGTTGGCGTATGTATATGATGCGGAAGGAACCTTGGATCTGCAATACACCGCGGACAAGGTTAGCAGTGTCCAAACCCGTGTACGGGAAAAATCCGGACTCTCCGGCACCCTGGACAGCTGGAAGTTCACCGATGGTTTGGGGCGGGAACTCGGGGAGATGGAAGAGGATGACAGCGGGTTTATCCTAAAAAACACCACCCGCTTTAATACCAGGGGATCGGTGCAATATGCCTTTCTACCCTACCGGGTTTCCACAGCTGCCTTCCAAGCGCCGACCATGCTGCAGACTTATTCGGAAAAGCGATACGACGCTAGCGGTCGGGAAATACTGACTATTCTGCCCCCGGATAAGGACGGTGTACGACACCAGGTGGAGACCAAGTATTATCCCTTGCACAAAAGCGTGATTGATGAGAACGGCAATCCCAAGGATACGTTTAGCGACGGACTGGAACGCATCCTTTCCGTCAACGAGCATAACCTGGGCGAAACCTATATTACCCACTATCAATACGACCCGTTGGGGAACCTGCTGCAAATCACCGATGCCCAAAACAATGTCAAGACCCTGGAATATGACGGGTTAGGGCGCAAGACCTATATGCATGATCCGGATAACGGGGAGACCAATTACACATACGATGACGCCGGCAACCTGGTTCACAAGAAGGATAACAAGGGACAGGAAATTACCTACAGTTATGATGGTGCCAATCGGATTCTAAACGAAGATTTTCTTGAAGTGTTGGACAGCAGAAAGGAAGTCATCTACCACTACGACCAACCGGGCAGTGAGTATAGCACCGCTGACAACCTCAAGGGACAACTGGCCTGGATTGAAGATCCTTCCGGGGCGGTATTCTTCTCGTACGATGCCAGGAGTAATCCTATCTGGCAGGTCAAACGAATTGTGGATGGTGACAAGGTTGATGATTACCAGACCTTCTGGAACTATGATGCCATGGCCAGGGTGACTTCCGTGATCTGGCCCGATGGAGAGTCGGTACGGTACCAGTACAATAACCGGGGTTTGCTTTCCGCCATTCCGGGTATTGTGGATGCCGTGACGTATCACGAGACGGGTCAGCTGCTTAGGATCGATTATCATAACGGTGTCAAGACCGATTATGATTACGATCCCCGCAACCGCCTGATTGAACTGAAAAGCCGAACCCAGGGTCAGTTGGAGTATTTCCAGAACCTGGGGTATCACTTTGACGGCAAGGGAAATATTAAGCAGATCGCCGACCACAGGACTATCGACGTAGCCGCACCCAACCATGCCGGACAGAGTTTTGCGTATGATCACCTGGATCGCCTGACCTCGGCCAGTGGTGTCTATGGAACTATTGAATATCAATACGACGCCATCGGCAATATGATCCGAAAGGAGTCACCAGCCTCCGGAATGACGGGACATGTCAACGATGTGCTGATCAACCTGGGAACCTTGCGTTATGGCGGCACCAGCGGTAGTGCCAATCGAACCGGCAAAGGGGATGATCCCGGACCCCATGCCGTGACCGGCACGGATAGCGGACTTCTATACGATTACGATGCCAACGGAAACATGATCCTGCATGCCGAAGGCGATGTTTACAAGTGGGATTACAACAACCGTCTGCTGGAAGTGCAGAAGGGCGGTAGTAACTCCACATATGTCTACGATCATTCCGGTCAGCGAGTAATAAAAACGGAAAATGATGGTACTGCTGAAAAGAAGGCGTATTACATTAGCAAGGAATACGAAATTCGGGATGATAAGGTTTATAAATACGTGTTTCTCGGTATGAACCGAGCAGCCCGGATCGAAACACCCCTTTCCCGGGGCGAATCCGGAGTTGAGCAACAACTGATCGAGTTGAAAAAAGGCTGGAATTTTATCTCACTCAAACTGCAACCGGCCGATAACCGGATCGAAACCGTATTTGAGCCGATATTACCGGCTGTAGAGACGGTTTATACTTACGACGGCGATCAAGAGAAATACCTCAAGTATGTTCCCGGTTACAATCATGATTTAACCACTATCCGACCTTACCAGGGATACATTGTAAAGGTGAAGTACAACACCACCCTGGTGGTGGAAGGATTGGTTGACGGCAGCCCGATCAACATGAAGGCTGGCTGGAACCTGAAAGGATTGCCCATTGAAGGCATGCAACCGCCGGCCGCAGCCCTGGCTTCTATCAACGGACACTATACCTCTGTTTGGAGCTATAACAACGAAAATACCTCCTGGACCCAGACTTTTGCTGATCCGGCTTTACCGGTTGGACTCAATACACTGACCCAATTCAACGAAAACGAGAGCTACTGGATCAACCTCAACACCGATGCCCAGGTTACCAACAAAAGTGGACTAAGCGGAACCATCATTTTTTATCACCCGGACCACCTGGGATCCACCAGTCTAACCACCAATCAGCAGGGCGACGTCATCAGCGAAACCGCCTACTACCCCTTCGGTCGCCCCAGGTTCCAACAAGACGCCAACGGCAACGGCACCTTCTACAAATACACCGGCAAAGAACTGGACACCACCGGCCTCTTCTATTACGAAGCCCGGTACATGGACCCGGTGATCGGCAGGTTTGTTTCTGTAGATCCGTTGTTTGTTGAATCACCTGAAGAATGTGGTACTCAGGATTGTAATTTGTATTCTTACACTAGAAATAATCCAATTGTTTTAGTGGATCCTAGTGGATATTGTCCGGTTGCATTGAACCCTGCAACATTACAATTACTTATACCACCACCCAAGGGTTATACGAATCAAAATCATTTTGGTAAACCTCAACATATTACGCCTCCAAGTCATCCATTTAAAAATGGGATAACGCTTGTCACACCGGAACAACAAATAAGAGTATTTACTCTAATTACGCTCATTAAAACAAAGGAACTGGCCGATTACATATTTAGTTCAAATATTTTAGATAAAGCTCCAAACCCAAAAAGTGTAAAACAATTTGGGCATACATTTAATACTCATGGAGCTGGATTAAAAAACACCAATAAACTAAAAGGACGAGCGGCTGGTACTAGAAAAAATCAGGGGCAGTGGTTAAATAACCAAAACGCCGCTGATTTTTTATCTGAGTATTCTAATATTACAAAGCCTGAAGTGATTGATATTCCAGAAGGTATGGGGCAGATAATTAGACCGGATGGTAGTATAACGCCAGCAACGAGAGCACAATTGGTTCCAAATCCAGATGGGGGATTTAGATCAGCTTATCCAATCGAATAGGAATATTTAGAAATGTTTGAAATAAAAATACATACTCATGAAAACAAAAGCGATTTAAAACATCAAAAAGATATAGAATATGATATTGATTATGACGATATCAATACTTTAATTTTTGATATTTGTAGCGTTTTCGATGATTTAAAAATAGTATCTTTCATAGTCAAAGGTTTTAAAAAGTTAACTTGGCCTGTTGATGTAAGAACAGATTTATCTTCAATTATTCCACAATTACCAAACGCAATTAAAAAGTTAAAAAATGGTCAAGAATGCAATATTATCTTCTTTGAGCAAGGAATAGAAAGGGAAATACAAATTAAGTGTGAGAATAATAATGCAATTATAAACTGTTTAAATCTACATGGAATCCAAATTACAAAAGAACACGAAAAGCAGAATTTAAAAGAATTAATTAACATGCTTATTACGTTGATTGACGATTTTATTGCTAACAGTAAAAAGGTTTGTCCAAGAATTACGAATCACCATATATTTACCTCATGGGAAACTAAAATTGGGAAAAGGGGTCGGACCAAGTTAAGTGATTGAAAAAATGTACAAATAATACAAAAAACTGCTCATTTGCGGGGAAGGTAAAGGGATTTCGGGTCGATTTCGGGTCGGACCAAGGTATAGTTCGATAAACAGGGGGTAAAACCTCGAAAAAAGGGCCATTTAGATCCTTAGAAGTGTCTTTTTAATACCAAAAAAACGGTTTTAAGATAAAAAATGGGTAGCTTTAAATTCACCACAGAGACACAGAGAGCACAGAGAAAAAGAAAAGGGGAAGAAAAGGGGTCGGACCAAGGTATAGTCCGATAAGCAGGAGGTAAATCCTCGAAAAAAGGGCCATTTTAATCCTTAGAAGTGGCTTTTTAATACCAAAAAAAACGGTTTTAAGATAAAAAATGGGTAGCTTGTGAAAAGGGGTCGGACCAAGGTATAGTCCGATAAACATGAGGTGGGACATTGAAAAAAGGGCCATTTTAATCCTTAGAAGTGTCTTTTTAATATCAAAAAAACGATTTTAAGATAAAAAATGAGTAGCTTTAAATTCACCACAGAGACACAGAGAGCACAGAGAAAAAACAGTAATCGGGAATGATTTCCTAATGGAAGAGGGATAGTAACCAACGGTTATAGCCTTGGTTTAAGGAAAATTTACCACGAAGACACGAAGAATAAGCTTTTGGGGACGTAGTTGCAATATTGACATTGTTTTGAAGGGAAAAAGGATCGGACATGGGTCTGACCCAAAATCGCAAATCGAAAGTCGATGGTGCAGTTATTAACAGGCTAAGCGTTTGTTTATGTGAAATGAAGGATTGATAACAGATAAAACGTCTAGTATAATCGACGAAAAAATGTTAGCAATGTCTAGTAAGATCGACATTATCTGTTCGTTTTCGTCAAATACATTCTTCAAATGTGATTATGCTCAATGATCTTTTTAGGATACAAAATCGAATTGCGGCAGCTATTTCAACTGAGTTTAAGCGTTCCCTTTATGATCAAATCAATTGGGAGAAAAGACTTGTAATTCTCAAAGGAGGGCGCGGCACCGGAAAAACAACCCTGGTTTTTCAGCATTATCTTGAACAATACGGAGATGTCACAAAATGTCTTTACATTTCAGCAGACAATCCCCTTGTGCTGAAAAACGGTATTTATCATACAGCGGAGACGTATTTTAAATATCACGGGAAATGCGTGATTATTGATGAGGTTCATAAACAAAAGGACTGGAGCATTGAAGTTAAAGCTCTTTATGATGCTTACCCGGATAAGCGCTTTATTGTGCTGGGGAGTTCGGCTTTAGGATTGTTGTCGGAAAAGGGGGATCTGTCCAGAAGATCTGTGATATACACTTTACCGATATTGTCCTTCAGGGAGTTTCTGGGATTGAAATACAAAAAAAAGCTTGATTTGTTCACTTTTACTGACCTGGTTAACAATCACACCACTATAGCAGGACAGGTATCAAATCAGTTTTCAGCCATCCTGGGGGAGTTCAGGGATTACTTAATAAATGGGGCCTACCCGTTTTTTCTTGAATCAAGTCGCGATGAATACCTGAATGCTCTGGCAAACGTAGTGGACAAGGTTATTTATGAAGACATCCCAACAATTAAGGCGTTACGAGCGTTTTCGAGTTTAAAACTAAAAAAGTTGCTTGCACACCTGGCGACAAGCAGCATCCCGGTATTTAATATTGAGTCCCTGAAATCCGATATTGAGATCTCAAAAGATACTCTTTATGAATATTTTGATCTGTTGGACAGGGCAGAAATTATCAATATTGTACGGGTCGAAACAAAGAATATGAAGGCTTTCAAGCATTCGAAAATCCTGTATAAAAGTCCGAACATTTATTATTCCATTGCTTTTGATTTCTGGCATAGCTCGATTGACCAAGGGATTTTAAGGGAATCATATTTCGCATCCCAGGTGAAGAGTCGTTATTCGCTTTATTCTTCAATTGTTACGGATTTTACTATAGTGGACGGCAATAAAAGGTTCCACATTGAGGTTGGAGGCAGAAGCAAAAAGAAAAAGCAGTTGGCGGACCTGGAAAACGCATATGTGTTTAAAGATGATATGGAAATAGGCATCGGGAATTCTATTCCACTATACCTAATTGGGTTTTTGTACTAAGCATTTGGGGACGTAGTTGAAATGTTGACATTTGATTTGATCAATAAAATTGATGGGCACTGCGAGCAAGCCCATACTACATCCGGTTTTAGTAATTTTTGTAGTGAGTACCTTCGGTACTGTAGTGTATGATACTGGATGCCGGATCGCAGTCCGGCATGACATGAAAGTAAAAGAGGAAAAAGGAAATAGGGGACGTAGTTGAAATGTTGACATTTGATTTGATCAATAAAATTGATGGGCTCTGCGAGCAAGCCAATACTACATCCGGTTAATGATTCTTGAAGGGAAGATAGATTACTTTTTAAACTTGGGCATTTTATTTTTTGTAATTTTTATGGTGAGTACCTTCGGTACTGTTGCGTACGATACTGGATGCCGGATCGTAGTCCGGCATGACATGCAACTAATGAATACCGAAGGGAAGATAGTATTGTAGCCTGCGGTTTGAACGAGAGGTTAAGAATATTTTATTACGAAGACCCTACAATATTTTCGATTGATGATTTTCAATTTGCTATGAGTACCTTCGGTACGGTTGTGTCCAATACTGGATGCCGGATCGTAGTCCGGCATGACAAGTGGCAAAAGCACAAAGATTATTTAAATTTGGGTATTTTATATTTGGTAATGTTTATGATGAGTACCTGCTGTGCCGGTTTTAATGATCCTTAATGTTGTCGTATATAGTTATGAAAAACAACAGCTTGGTTAAACCTGCCTCCAAATTAACTGTATTAAAACTATTTCTCCTCTTATTGGTATTGCTGCCGCTTGCGCAATGCCAGACAGTAGGGTCGGGAGGTGCTACTTTTGGATACGTGGATTTCAATAAGGTGATGGAAGAGAGTCTTACCCGTAAAGAGATCACGGCGCATTCCGAGCAATTGATTGAAGCTTTTAATTCTTTTAGAGAGAAGAATTTCCAAGCTATGATGGAGTCCAATGCAAAGCAGAGGCTTGAGCTTGAGAAATTGGTGAACGAGAGAAGAGCCGGTTTGGATATCGCAATTAAAACCAATAATAACAAAATATATGCTCATCAAGAGCTGATCAGGGGCATTATCCAAAAAACGGCGAAAAAGCGCGGTTATGCCCTGGTGGCTTTGTCTCAAAGGAATGTGATGCTTGTTTCCCGCTACGTGGATTTTACCGACGACATTATTGAGGTAATAAACAGCAATGAATAAGCTTTATATCCCATTACTCTTCATCGCCTTGTTTTTATTGCTTGGTGGTCAATCCGTCGCACATCAGCTTGATGAGATGGTGGACGGATTCAAGGTGGGGGAGCAGTTGACATTCGACTCTTTGGATTTTATTGACAACAATACCTTTGATATCAGGCAATACCGGGGGAATCGTGTTGTTGTCCTTTTTTTCTGGTCAAAGTATTTTTCCCATAATCATGAAACCCTGACCCTTTTCGCCGAGCTTCACCAGGAGATCCTTCGGAGTGGTGCGATTGTGTTAGGGATAAACCTGGACAGCAATTGGAAAAAGGCCCGGGCAACTTTGAAAAAATATGGAATCGATTGTCCTCATACCCACAATCCTTACCTAACCTTTCCGGCAAAACTCCTGGCTTCCATTTCCCAAAGGGAAGGGTCTCTGGTTGTGATTGATAAAGACGGTAAGATCGGGTTGCTATGGCAATTGGTTAATGAGGAAGATTATAAGGATATTCGGCAATACCTGATAAAGGACCGCCAATCGTTCCATTAATGGTAAAAACCTTGTTGTTGATTGAACTATTTTTTTTTCAACTGACAATATGAATCATTTAAATTTAGACATTTACCGGATTTTGTATGGTTGAGTTAATCAAATCTATTGGGGATTCGCCCTGGTTTTTGTTTTATGCTTTCCCCCTGGCGATGGTGCTGGGAGCAGTTCATGCACTTTTGCCGGGGCATGGGAAGACTATCGTAACCGGATATTGCATTGGCAGGAAACGAGAGGTAGGCAAGATCGTATTTGTGACAGGGATTGCCGTATTAACCCACTTGTTTTCATCCGCACTGCTTGGTGTGATTGCCATGGGAACATCCCAGGTCTTGGTACGAAACATCATTCTACCCAAGTTACAGGTGGCAGCAGCCTTGATATTGGTTTTTTTTGGATTGTGGTTGGTGATCTCAGGTCGCTTGAAAAAAGGTCACCATCATCACCATCACCACCATGGTAATGGGAATAAAGACAAGCACGGTCACCACAGTCACGGAAAACTGGAGGCTTTGCTTGATCAGCTGACCTCCGGTGAACCCATACCTTTTCATCGATATGCCAGTCTTTTCTGGTTGGGACTGGCTGCGGGAATGATTCCCTGTATCGAGCCGTTTACCCTGATGTTATTCGCTATTGCCTTGGGGAAGATCAGCTGGGGGTTTGTTCTGCTATTGGCCTTTGGTATTGGTGTGTTTATTACCATGGTATCTCTGGGATTTTTGGTGACTTCGGACAAACTGTCTGCGGAGAACAGGAAAGGTGATCATCAATTATTTTCTGTTGCCGGGAAAATCGCTCTTAGCTTTAAAGCTATATATCCATTTGTCCTGATGACAGTGGGAACAACTTGGATTGTTGTAACTTTTATATAATAGTTCCTGTAATTAAGGGACGTAGTTGAAATGTTGACATTTGCTTTGAGCAATAGTCGGGTACGCAGTTGTGGGGAAAAGGAGTCGGATCTATCAAGCTAACTATTTGTAAATAAAAGATAAAAATTATAAATAAGCGGGTTTTGAGTTTTAAAAGCCCCTTTTTGCTAACAAAAAAGCGATTTTAAGATACTAGCTGACTTAGATTCACCACGAAGGCACGAAGAGCACGAAGAAAAGCATTTGAAACTTCGTGTCCTTCGTGCCTTCGTGGTAAAAAACACATTTCTTTAATAAAAGCAGAATTCATATTATTTAGGTAAAAAGTGAAGTGAACAATATTCGGGGACGTAGTTGAAATGTTGACATTTGCTTTGAGCAATACGATTGATGGGAGCGTTGCGTAGGCCCATCCTACATCCGGTTAATGATTTTTGAAGGGAAGATCGTTTACCTTTTAAATTTAAGAATTTTTTAGTGAGTACCTTCGGTACTGTTGTGTACGATACTGGATGCCGGATCGTAGTCCGGCATGACATGCAATTGATGATTATCGAAGGGAGGACAGTGTTGTAGCCTGCGGATTGGACGACAGGTTTAGAATGTTTTGTTACCAAGACACTTCTATATTTTGGATGGATGATTTTCATTTTTCTATTTTGAGTACCTTCGGTACTATCGTGTACGATACTGGATGCCGGATCGTAGTCCGGCATGACATGCAATTGATGATCACCGAAGGGAAGATAGTATTTTAGCCTGCGGTTTGGACGACAGGTTTAGAATATTTTATTACGAAGACCCTACAATATTTTCGATTGATGATTTTCAATTTTCTATGAGTAACTTCGGTACGTTGTGTACGATACTGAATGCCGGATCGTAGTCCGGCATGACCTGCAATTGATGATTATCGAAGGGAGGACAGTGTTGTAGCCTGCGGATTGGACGACAGGTTTAGAATATTTTATTACCAAGACACTTCTATATTCTGGATGGATGGTTTTTGTTTTCCTATATGGTTTTTCACCGGGTTCGATTTTTAAAACCCGGTTTATTTCAAATGATATCCTTGAGATATCTTTACTTTTACGAATTTTTTAACGTCGAGAGTTTAATGAAACTAATGAGAATTGTTTTTTTCACTTTAATTATAAATTTATCCGTTTATACAGCAGTTTTTGGTGATGAAATAGGTTTTTCGGGAGCATTAGCTGCGAAATATACAGGTAATGTTGAAGTTTATAGTGGTAAGGAATCGGAATTGAAGCAATCGGGTCGCGCCTTTCAAATATATTCGGTTTTGGGCAACTTTAGGTTGAGTTATTTGCATTATGAACAGCATGCCAAGCATGAGCGATATATCATGTCTAACGATACATTGGAAATCTCCAGTGCCCTGGTAAAGAATGATGTTTTGTTATTCATGTATCAGAATTCTTTTTTTCGAAATGATGAGGAGGGGTACTATGATTTCAAAACGAAGCAGTATATTGAATTTGAGGAACCGAAAGAACCCCAGGGGAGATGGGATTTTTATTATCATGCGGGTCTAGGTTTGTTTGATTCGTCTATCGATTATAATGGTATGCACCTCACAACCCAGGGGTGGTCCGAAGCAAACATAATTCCCGGAATAGGAATTGCCGGAGGTTTAGGTGTTAAAAAGAAATATGGTAAGTCTTTTTTTGGTTTCGAAATGCTGTACGTAAATAAAAAACAGGTTTTTTTAATTGAAGATGAAGAT
>JANQKN010000184.1 GCA_028281065.1 Flavobacteriaceae bacterium
TTGTATTTTATATCCTAAACATTATCGATGCCAATGTAGATGCCCATTTACGGCAATACAACGTAAGTGAAAATCTATCCTTGCAACCCAGTATCTTGCAAGACCCTGGACCTATAAACACCCAAAGCCAAGGAAATTATGGATTGTCTTTAAAATTTCGGTTAAAATGAAAATAGCGTTGCTGGGATATGGAAAAATGGGGAAAACCATTGAGCGGTTGGCACTTCAAAAAGGGCATGAAATCGTATATACCTCATCCAGTACTTCGGAAACAGGAAATCTTACCGATGCGGATTGCGCCATTGAGTTTTCAGTGCCTTCTACTGCAGTGCTAAACATAGAGAAATGTTTTCAAAACAACATCCCCGTAGTAAGTGGCACCACGGGTTGGTTGGATGCTTATGAGGAAGTGCTAAAGTTGTGTGAAAACAGTAACGGAAGTTTTATCTATGCGTCCAATTTCAGCATTGGGGTCAACCTTTTTTTTGGTCTGAACGAATACCTGGCTAAGCTCATGCAACCATGGAAAGACTATGAGCCTACCATAGAAGAGATTCACCACACCCAAAAACTGGATGCGCCCAGTGGAACAGCCATTTCCATAGCCCAAGGGGTTTTAAAGCATTCCGATAAAGGACAGTGGAAACTGGACAGTAATAACAAGGAAGACCTGAACATCACCGCGGTACGCACCGAAGATGTAAAAGGAACCCATATAGTAGATTATGTGTCTAACATCGATACCCTTTCCATAAAACACGAAGCCCATACCCGTGATGGGTTTGCTATGGGAGCCATTTTGGCTGCCGAATGGTTGGTGGGCAAAAAAGGAGTGTATACGATGAAAGACGTTTTAAATTTGAAATAAACCAACACAGATAGCCCAACCATTGTTTAGGGCCTATAAAAATATAATACCATGACTTGGACCGATTTGATCCTTTTTATACTCATTGTACAGGTAATCCACTTTTTGGGGACCTGGAAATTATATGTTGCCGCAGGCCGTAAAGCTTGGGAAGCAGCAGTTCCTGTTTACAATGCCGTAGTGCTCATGAAGATTATTAACCGCCCTTGGTGGTGGGTTGTTTTGCTATTCATCCCCATTGTGCATCTCATCATGTTCCCGGTGGTTTGGGTAGAAACCCTACGTAGTTTTGGACGTAACAATGCCAAGGAAACCTTTTTGGTACTTATTACGCTTGGGTTTTACCTCTATTACGTAAACTACACCCAAAAGGTAACGCACATTGCAGATCGTGATTTAAAACCCAGAACCTCTGCTGGCGAATGGGTAAGCTCCATTTTGTTTGCTGTAGTAGCAGCCACAGTGGTTCACAATTACTTTATGCAACCCTATACCATTCCCACTTCGTCTTTGGAAAACACACTGTTGGTTGGGGACTATCTGTTTGTAAGCAAATTTCACTACGGCGCCAAAGCACCTATGACGGCTGTTTCATTACCCATGGTCCATGACACTTTACCTGGACCAAGGACAAAATCGTATTACAAAGGGGTTCAATACCCTTATTTCCGTTTGCCGGGATTCCAGGAAATAAAACAGAATGATATTGTGGTTTTTGGATGGCCCGTAGATACCTTAACAAATATTACAGACACTAATAGCGCGGTAGATATAAAACCTATGGACAAAAAGTCCAACTATGTAAAGCGCGCTGTAGGAATGCCCGGGGATTCATTGGAAATAAAAGATGGTTATGTATTTGTAAATGGAGTACAGAATGAATTACCTGATAGAGCTAAACTCCAATTTTCCTATTTTATAGATTCTCAAACTCCTTTGGTAAAAAGAACAAGAAATGAGAAAGGTGAGGTAGTATTTACAAACATCCCTACCGATTCTTTTCATGAGCGTTATGGAGTTTCGGATATACAAGTTGTAGGCGTCGATCAAGAAACTAAGTCCTATCGACATCTGGCCCAGATGACCCAAGAGCAAGTTGATAAATTGAAAAATCTGCCAGGAGTAGTTAGTCTTACGCGGATGGATTCTGATCGAGTAAAAGGCTCTGGTGGTATTTTCCCAAATGATGATCGCTACCCATGGGACACTAGAAACTTTGGGCCTATTTATATCCCTAAAGCCGGTGTCACTGTGGAAATCAATAACGAAACCCTTCCTTTTTACAAGCGTATTATTGAAGTTTATGAAGGAAGTGAATTGGGTATTGACAACAAGATCACCCAATCGGATACTCAAGTGTTTCTCAATGGACAGCCACTCAATGAATATACCTTTAAGCAAGATTACTATTGGATGATGGGGGACAATCGTGATTATTCCCAAGATGCTAGAATGTGGGGGTATGTTCCTTTCAATCACGTAGTAGGGAAGCCTGTGTTTATCTGGATGAGTTTCGATAAATTCAAGAAATTCCCTTCCAACATCCGTTGGGACCGTGTATTTACTACGGTAGGCGGAAGTGGAGAGCCTGTTTCCTATTTTAAATACTTCTTAATTGTATTAGTGGGATGGATTGGTTTTAACCAATTCAGAAAACGAAGAAAGAAGAAAAAAGCCTAAATTTTGTTTATTCGTTGATTTGCTTAAATGTACACGTATTCTTTTGAGAGGTTAGAAGTTTGGAAAGATGCCAAAGAGCTTACAAAAGAAATTTATTCAGTAACTGCTGGTTTCCCTTCAGAAGAAAAATTTGGATTGACTTCCCAAATTAGAAGAGCATCAGTATCTATTGCTTCAAATATTGCAGAAGGTTCATCAAGAAAGACTTCTAAAGATCAATCCCATTTTTACACCATTGCTTTTAGTTCTAGTGTAGAAGTTTTAAACCAATTGATCATTAGTCATGAACTTGGTTATCTAAAATCGGAAAATTATATGGCGGTGAGGAGCAAAATTGAAAAGGTTACCAACAAACTAAATGCTTTGAGAAGTTCAATTTCTAAGAAAATTTAGTAGAGCAAATAAACGAATAAACAACTCAACGAATAAACAGATAAACACATTAACCCAGTAAATGTCCATCCTCCTAAATCCCTCCTATTTTCCTTCCATTGCCCAAATGGTAGCCGTGGCGAAAGCCGATTTGGTGGTTTTTGAGGTGGCCGATAATTACCAAAAACAGACTTACCGCAATAGAGCGCATATCGCACATGCCAATGGTAGGCTGTTGCTCAATGTTCCTATTAAACACTCTAAGACCAAGGAACGTCAAAAAACCAAGGATGTAGTGGCAGAAGATAACTTTCCATGGCAATTGCAGCATTGGAAATCTTTACAGAGTGCTTACCGTACCTCTCCTTTTTTTGAGTTTTATGAGGATGATATCTACTCACTGTTCCACGAAACAGTAACTGAACTTATGGATCATAACCTCACTATTTTTAATTTGATGTGTGATCTTTTAGGGATCGATGTTGCTGTAGAAAAAACAACTGAATATTTAAAAGAACCCCCTCAAAACGATTTGCGTCATTTAATTGCATCCAAGAAGGAAAAGGACTATCCTCTGGCTCCCTATACACAAGTGCATGAAAAGAACCATGGTTTTTTATCGAACCTTTCGGTGTTGGACCTACTCTTTAACGAAGGCCCCAATGCCTTGAATTATTTGGAAAGTCAGTCTTTGGAATTTTAATCCCTGTTCCAGCCTAGTTCAGCAAATACGGGATAGTGGTCTGAAAACATCCCTTCTACTTCATGAAAGCGTATGGCCTCCATGTTTTTGGAAGATAAAATATAATCGATACGCATGGGATACTTATCAAACCAATAGGTAGTCCCCAAACCGTTTCCACGTTTCAAAAACGTATCGTGCATGTCTTTTTTGAATTTTCGATAGATATACGAAAACGGGGTATTGTTAAAATCACCCGCCATGATTACTGGATAAGTAGATCGCTCCTTATGGGAAAGAATCTCCTTCATCTGGGCTTCCTGTTGTACGAATCGCTCGCTAAAGCGTTCTTTCAGTTTTTCGGTGCCCCTGTCTTGCAAAAAATCAACTGTGGGAAGAATCCCAATCGATTGTAGGTGCAGATTGTAAATGCGTAACGTATCGGAACCAACAACTGCATCAGCATAGACTGTGTTGTTGTAAGAGTTATCAAAATCGAACCCACCTTTGTTAATGAGCGGATATTTGGAAAAAATAGCATGCCCCAATTTTTGATCCCCTTCCTTAAAGTGAATAAATTGATAGGGAAATCGGGAAAAGTCCGCTTTGTGGTCCGCATAATACTCCTGAATACAAAGGATATCGGGATCCTCGGAATTCAGCAATTCATCCATATTATTGGCTACGGCAGCCGCATCGTTTTTATCCTCGTAGGCATTAAAAAGCCGTACGTTAAAGGACAATACAGATAGGGTTTTGTCATACTTGGTGGAATCCCCGTCCGAAGATATTTCGAAAAAGGGGTTAAAGTGGATATAGGCGATTACCAATACGATGAGCGATACCCAAATATGTTTTTTGAAACGCAATAACCAATAAATCACAAAAAGGATATTGATAAACAGTAAGGGTGAAACCCCCAAGCTTAAAATGGACAGGGTAGGAAAGGTAGAAGGTGGCAGATACGGGAGCACAAACGAAATGACGAGCAAAGTGGCCGCCAGCACATTGACCCCATAGATAAGTTTCCCCAAAAACCTGAGCTTCTTCAAAATGGTTTCGCAAAAATTGGTTAGTTGTCTTTTCCTGCCTTAAAAAGATAATCCTTTTCGGCTTTGGTTAGGCTTTCGTAACCACTTTTCCCAATCTTATCCAAAATGGCATCGATCTTTTTCTGGTGGTCATCCTTGCCTTCCGTAGGATTAGAACGCTTTGTTTTGGATTGTGTTGCCTTGGTACGGTGTACTTTTTTAAAGGGCCGTTGTTTTCTTGTTTTGAATAGGTTGGCCACGCCATCCATGATGTTTTCGAACCACACGCCTATATCCTTACCTTTCAGTAACTGGCGGGCGTACACATACCCAAAAATCGCTCCTCCAAGATGCACCAACAATCCCCCTGTATTTTGATGCTGGGCTGTACCCAATCGCAATAAATCTAAAACAACAAAAAATGCTACGATGTGCCAAAGGCGCAAATTAAAGGTGAATATCCTAACCTCGGTAGAGGGTGCATAAGTAGCCATAAATACCATAATAGCCATTACTGCCCCAGATGCTCCCACTACAGGCAACGCAACAGCAGATAAAGGGAAAAGGTTGTAGGACAACAAGAAAAATATCCCTCCAGCTATTCCACCCAACAAGTATATGGTTAGAAATCTTTTAGGGGAAAATAAATTTAAAACAAACCTACCAAACCAAAACAGCATATACATATTTACCAGAATATGCCATATTCCAGAATGAAAAAAACTATAGGTAAGTATAGACCAAGGTTGAGTTAAATATTCTGAAAAATCATAGGGAAGCACAAAAGGTAATTCCAATCGAAACTTCTCCATACCAGAAAACAAGGCTACTAAACCAAAACCTACAAAAACCAAGGCATTGATTACAATTACCTTTACAGCCACACTGGCCATTTTAAACTGATATGCTAAATTATTTCCTCCTGCCATGTCAATCCCAACGGTGACTGTTAAAACTATTCTTTTTCCAGTAATAGGCCATGATAAAGCCAAACAACGCTCCACCTAAGTGAGCCCAATGAGCGATTCCTTGTCCAAAAAGCGAATATCCCGTAAGTCCGGAAAACAGATCCAAACCTAACAAAACGGGTATAAAATACTTTGCTTTTATAGGAACAGGGAAAAATATAAGCATAAGAGGGACATTGGGGAACAACATACCAAAAGCTACCAAAACCCCATATACGGCTCCAGAAGCTCCTAGTGCTGGAACTGCAAATCCATTAGTCATTTGTTCCAATGAAGAGAGATCCACCCCTGATGGTAAATCCATATTACTCGCTGTTCCAAATACGTTTATGTTACTTATATAATCTGCCATGAGCTTATAGGCACCTCCTTCACTGATCCCCGCAGCCATAACATCGGCCAAGCCCGAAGAAAAATTATAGTAATTAACCAACGTATGTATCAATGCAGCTCCCAAGCCTGCCGAAAAGTAGAAAAACAGGAATTTATTTCTACCCCATCTAGCTTCCAAAGGTGATCCAAACATATACAACCCAAACATATTGAATAGAATATGCATAAAATCGGCATGCATAAACATATGCGTAACTGGTTGCCAGAATTTAAAATTTCCGTTCTCAAAATAATACAAAGAGAAAAGTCGATCAGCAGTATCAGGTATTGTTAGCTTCCCTACAAAGAAAAGCACATTTATAATGATCAATACTTTTACGGTCTCCGTTATTCTTCCCATTTACATAAATTTTTTATCCAAATCATTGGCATTCAATACCACCAATACAGGTCTGTTGTCTGGTGAAACACTGGGTTCTTTACAGGCAAACAACTGATGGATTAAATGCTCCTGTTCCTCTTTTTGCATAGCCGTACCCGTTTTTATTGCCATGCTCTTGGCTAAGGACTTGGCCAACAAATCGTTTTGGCTAAAGCCAGCTTCGGGTACTTCATTCTCCAAATCGTTGAGCATTTGCTCTAAGATGATCCCTACATTGCTTTCCTTTACCCCTGCTGGGATTCCACTAATCCCTAAGGTTTCCTCTTCCCAAGAAGAAAAAACAAAACCTGTATGTTCCAATTGCTCTTTTACCGTGGCTAGGAGTTCCACTTTGGGTTTGGAGAAAGAAACCTCTACAGGAAACAACAGTTGTTGACTTATAGCTTCCTGCACCGTCATATTTTTTAAGAGCTCCTCGTATAGGATACGCTGATGTGCCAAATGCTGATGGATAACCATCATACCACTCTTCACGGAACTTACAATGTATTTATTCTGAATCTGAAAGGTAACCTGCCCTGTATGGGTCTTCTCCTCGGTAAACAGATGACCTGTAACTTCCTCACTTTCTACCTGCATCCCCGTTATCGTGTCTTGATCTACCAGTGATGTTTCATCTTTTAAACCCACATATAAAGATTCCCAAGCTGTTGTGTTATCCTTTTTATAACTCACCTTTGCACCCTTGGACGAATTACCCTCTTTAAAGGGATTAAAGCTCCTGTCTACCTCTATGGTAGGTACTACAGGTGTTTTTTTACTGTATTCGTAGGGAGTGTCGAAACTGCTATCTTTATTAAAGTCCAACACGGGAGCTACACTAAACTGCCCTAAGCTGTGTTTAATGGTAGCACGAAGCATGGCATAAATGGAATGCTCGTCATCGAACTTAATTTCGGTCTTAGTAGGGTGGATATTAATATCTATGGATTGGGGCGGTACTTCCAAAAACAGGAAATAGCCAGGATACGTACCTTCCTTGGTAAGGCCTTCAAAGGCAGAAACCACAGCGTGGTTTAAGTATGGGCTCTTTATAAAACGATCGTTTACAAAAAAGAACTGTTCCCCGCGGCTTTTCTTGGCAAATTCAGGTTTTAACACAAACCCGCTCACTTTTACGATTTCGGTTTCTTCGGAAACGGGAACCAGTTTTTCATCGGTCTTCTTTCCAAAAATATTGACGATACGTTGTCTTATATTACTCACGGGAAGATCGAATACATCACTTCCGTTATGGATCATCTTAAAAGCTACCTGAGGATGTGCCAAGGATACCCTATGGAATTCGTCGATAATATGGCGGGTTTCTACAGGATTGCTCTTTAAAAAGTTACGTCGGGCTGGAATATTGAAAAACAGATTCTTAACCGACAGTGTCGTTCCCTTGGGAACCACAGCTACTTCTTGGGAAATTACTTTACTCCCTTCTATGGTAAGATGGGTTCCTATTTCTGCATCTTCGGTTTTTGTCTTAAGTTCCACATGGGCAATTGCAGCTATAGAAGCCAATGCTTCTCCCCTAAACCCTTTGGTGTGTAAGTTGAAAAGATCGTCGGCATTTTGAATCTTGGAAGTAGCATGCCGATCGAAACAGAGTCGGGCATCGATATCGGACATTCCCTTGCCGTTATCGATTACCTGAATTAAGGTTTTACCCGCATCCTTTACGATCAGTTTTATGGAGGTTGCCTCAGCATCTATGGCATTTTCCAGTAACTCCTTAACTACAGAAGCAGGTCGTTGTACCACCTCCCCTGCTGCGATCTGGTTGGCAACGTGATCGGGTAATAACTTAATAATATTTGCCATTCAATAAGGCTAAGTAAAAATGGTTAGGTCAAAATCTATGATCCAAAGAAACAAAAGTGTAAGTATGGCTGCAATAATGAGAACGGTCCGGTTTAGATCGACATTAGATCGGTTTCTCTTGGACTTCCTTTCGGCATCCCAGTGCGAACCAAAATCGTTCTTATTAAAACTTTCGTTGTATGCATCCAATCGGGTTGCATACTTGCCCTCTTCCACATCCTCCTTTCCTTTGTAATAACGGGGAGTGTAGTTAAACCTATTGTTGGTTTTGAGTTTCTTTATTAATGTGAATTTAATCGGTCCCATAAGCTTACTTTTCAAAGTTAGGTAAAATCAAAAACAATGCCGAGTACGTCCCGTTAATTTTTTCAAAAAGGGATTCGATTAAAAAACACTGTGGGTAAAGGGGTTAGAATTTTGCGTCTTTTCTAAGTTGTGCCATTTTTATGGCAGCTATGGCAGCTTCTGTTCCTTTGTTTCCATGTTTCCCGCCACTACGCTCTTTGGCCTGTTGCCAATTGTTATCGGTAAGTACGCAAAAAACAACGGGGATGTCTCCTTGAACGTTTAAATCCTTGATACCTTGAGAAACCGCTTCGCACACATAATCGAAGTGTTTGGTTTCTCCCTGAATCACACTACCAATGGCAATCACCGCATCCAGCATATCGTATGCCTGGGTCATTTTTTTAGCGCCGTAGATGAGTTCGAAACTACCGGGCACATTCCATCGTACAATATTCTCCTTAATCCCGCCGCAGTCCAAAATGGCATCGAAAGCTCCTTGAAACATGCCTTCGGTGATTTCCGAATTCCATTCAGAAACAACAATCCCAAACCGAAA
>JANQKN010000185.1 GCA_028281065.1 Flavobacteriaceae bacterium
ATTGTATACGGATTGAATCTGGTTTAGGTAAGTACTTAATAAAAATTGTAATTTTATATTATTATTTTTATAATAATTAAAGAACTATTTCATCCTCCCCTATATAGTTCATTTGTAATTTTATTCTTTTGAAAATATTTCCAACCAAAGCTCAATTCAAGAAATGGACTTTGCCCAGTAAAATTGGTGTTATTGCTGGATACCTTACGGTTATTGGATTTTTGCTAACAATAATAAGTTATTTTACGCCAAACACCATAATTTACAATTACTATAATCATACAGAGGTAACACAAGCTAGTGAAAACGCTGAATCTCAAGATAAAAAATTGATAAGTAATAAAGAACTAAATAAAGAAACTAGTTCAATAGTTTATTATTCATTAATTGGGAACAATAACTTCAAGTTGATAGAGGAGATTGAGGGTAATGGTAAAATAATTATTGATAGTAATTCCGAAAATAAAATTAGCTTTTCATCAAGTACAACTATCTTAGTTTATGGTGACATTTCCAATAATATGTTTAAGAGTACAAGGGGAAGTTTAATTGTAGAAGTGAATCGATGTGCTATCCCTTTGAATCAGTGTATAATTCCTTCATTTGGTCCTGCACCAAAAGAAATTATTCAAAACGAAATAAACAATAAAATAGACAAATTTATTGAAGAGAATATCAAACTAATTTCACAAACAGTATATAGATGTATAAACTGATCTTTTTCATTTTCTTTTTTACTGTCACTCAATGGAATGTTTTTTGCCAGAATCCTCAAAATACTAAATCTATCTTAGTGTTTTCATCTGAACCTGGATTTTTGAGACCTTATATAGAAACCACTATTAAAGAACTTAAAGACACTAATCTAGATAAATTATTTTTTGATGAGGTTTATTCATTGAATAATCTGGATGAGGATATAGAAATTAGATCTACAATATCAAAAATACTTTGGTCGCAAGAAAATGCTACAAGTCTAGTAAGCTCAAAGCCTTTAGAGGAACAGGATATTGAATTTCAAGACCAAGTCATTAAAAAGCTTACCTCATACGATTATTTCCTAGCAATAAAAACGAATACTTTAGGAGAATTAATTGAATTTCAGTTTCAATTATTTGATACTGTTGAAATCGAAATGGAATATGGCAAGAAGACTTATCTAAAACGAGTTTTAGTTGATAATGTCGTTGCTGTTGAGAATTTTTTTATTAACCCAAAAGATTCTAAATATTTAACTATAGTAAAGAATGCTATTTTTCGCCTTTTTAAAGGATCGAATAAAATGCCCATTGCTCGATTGAAGATATATGGACAAAACATAAAAAATAATGATACGGTTTTGGTCCCTATCGATACACCAATACAAATAGATGGATCTCTGTCCTTTGATATTGATACAGAAGAAATTTCTTATCATTGGAAAAATATACCTAAACCTAATGAAAACTTTCAAACATTTGATAAGCTTGAATTAATTTTTGGTGAACCTAAACAGAATTTGATAGTTAAAAAGGATGGGGTTTATTTAATCCGATTTAAAGTTAATGATGGGATTTTAGACTCGAAAGAAATTAATGTTTATTTAAAAAGTACTCATCGCCAAGAACCTCCTGCATTTTTATCAAATGAAATAACTCATTATAGTTATGCTTCATTAAAACATCCGAACCCCATTGTTAATGGAACAGTTTCATATGAGCTAAAAGCTCAGGAAAATAAAAATATCAAAATGTTAATAATGGATAAAGAAATTGGTGAGAAATATGTAGAAGCTATACACGAAAATAATAAAATAGACTATAAGTATATTGATTCTTATGTAGATGAAAGGAAATTGGTCCAGAAAGTTAGTGTTGAAAGTAATTTTAAAAACTTCCCTTCCGATTCTATAAACTATTTTTATGCATATTCTATGGATAAGGATAGTATTCTAAGTGAATATAAGCTTCTCAAGCATAATTACATTCATAGAAAACTTGGAACATTTAGCACTATATTTTCCAGCACTATAGTACAAGGTTATGATCTTCTAGAGACAACGCCAGCAGGTGATACTATACGTAGCGGTAATTCAAGCTTCGCAATTAGTTTAGAGGGGAGTATATACATATCCCCTAGGATTGAGCTTGGAGGTTCGTTCCCAGTTTATTCTAAAGGGCGAGCAGATTTTGGCAAGTTTTCTTTGAAACCCCACTCTTCTTTAAGTCTGTTTACAAATTACTATATAATCCCAAAATCTGATTCTTATTTAGAATTTTATTTAGGAATAGGTGGAGGTGTATCAGATTACAGAATAAATGGCGTAGAAGATTCATTCGAAGTTGTCTATTTACAAGAAGCAAGGTTTGGGGCTCAATTAGAAACTACTTTTTTCAGAAAATTTTCAATGTCATACGGGTTCAGATTTATTGCTGGGAGATATAATAAATCGATCTTTAAAGACTTGTATTACATTGATATGGGGCTATTAGTTAAATTTCGTGTATGAACTTTTTTCTTGTGATGGAAAAGAAATATTCATAGCTCCAATGATTTCAAAGGAAGGATTCTACAAGTAAAACCTATCGCTTTGCGATCTTTTTTGTTTGCCTTCATTTTGAAAAGCAAGCTTTCGTCATTTCAGGAAATAAAAAACGCTTCACCTTTTGGTGAAGCGTTTTGCTTGCGGAGGAAGAGGGATTCGAACCCCCGGAGGTGTGACCCTCAACAGTTTTCAAGACTGCCGCATTCGACCACTCTGCCATTCCTCCAATTGCGGGGGCAAATATACGAGCCTTTTTCGTTTTCTAAAAACAAATTCTTAAGAAAAGACTTATGTCTCGAAAAGGATAGCGATAGAATTACGCAAGTAGAGAAACGACACGATATAGGTAATAATCTGATCCCCATAGATGGGCAACTTCAAACTAAAAGTCATTATTTTTAGTTATGTATTATATCTAAACTTATAGGGCTAATAAATATCTGTTGTAAGATGATGAGAATACTAATACTATTAGGCAGCTTTCTATTGCTCTTTGGATGCGAGAGCAGACCAGACAAAACCCCAAATTTAGAAGGGGATTTGTATTATACGGCATTTAGGCTGGGGAGTTTTTACGATCAACCCGATAGTCTGTACAATCATTACATCAAGTTAAAGGATAGTTTGGGAATGGGACAATTGAAAAAGGAAGATCCTGTTTTAATGACGAAAATTGAATTGTTGGAAAAAAGAGAACTTATTAAAAGCCCCTATATATATCTTAAAACAGATTCCGATTCTACATTTATCGTCTATATGTCCAAAGAAGATTACGAACCCATCACTCAATATACACACCAGGATTTAATCGATAACCATCAAAAAATAAGATTAAAGCTAGATACCGAAAAGCTTACGGATAAACTATTGCTTTGCAAAAGTGTAATTTCAATAAAATTGGTGGATGGGGAAACCCAACAAAGAGGTGGGAAGTTTTTAATAGAAGATTATAGGTAATCCTTCTTTTTTTGAAAACATGTTAGAGTCGTCGTATATAAAAAGGTTACCTTTAAACTACATATAAACTTTCATGGACAATTAAAGTTTGATTTGAAATCAAATTAAATTGAATGGATATGGCGAAGCGTTATAAAGAGTATGATGAAGCAGAAAAAGAATTTTACTTCTATATAGGATTGTTGTCTGCTAAATATGCAAGGATGGAGCTTTTAGTAAGAAGAATGCTGGGAGCATTTATTTCAGATGACGATGTTTTAAATGCATATTTATTTGAAAAGAACGGTATTAGCGCAAATATTGAACTTATTAAAACTATTAATATTAGACATAATTATGAACCTGAAATCCTTAAAGGAATTTTGAGTGAAATAAACAACATCAAAGCTGAACGTAATTCTTTTATTCATGGAATATGGAATGCCCCTCATAAAAAGGATAACGATGTCTTTATTAATTGTATTAATCCAAAAATGAAGTTCGTTCAAGAGCCTGATGGCAGAAGATGGAGTTTTGGTGACCCTAAAACAGTACGGTTAACCTTTATTAAAAAATTAGTAAGTCGAGTTGATGATATTATTTTATCTCAAGAAGCTTTTGTTGAACGGTTAAAGAATTTCGATTTAGAATATGGGATATCGAAAGAGTGATAAGAGCAACTTAGATTCTTAAAACAGTAGCCTACTTCTTAAAAAAACATCTTACCCCAAAATAGGAACCGGTTTTTTGTCATCCCCTACAGCCACAAAGGTAAAATAGCCTGTTACAGCCTTATCCCTTTTATCGCTGTACATGTCTTCCATGAAAATATCAACTTTAACCACACAACTGGATCTTCCCACTTTATCCACCCGTGCTACGAGTTCGACAATGGTTCCTTGGGGTATGGGGGTGGTAAAATCAATCTTATCAGTAGAGACGGTCACCACTTTTTTTCTGCTGAAACGGGTAGCACAGATAAAGGAGGCTTCATCCATCATATGAAGGGCAGTTCCCCCAAAAAGGGTGTCGTAATGGTTGGTGGTGTTGGGGAACACTGCTTTGTAAATACGGGTTTCGCTGTTTTCTTTTCGTTCTTCCAGTTGGGACATCATGTTTCTTTTTGATAGCATCGAAATAATCGATGGGTTTTTGTGTATCCCCTCGCTGGGGATGTGTATTTTTGCAGTGTAAAGTTAAGGGAATTACATGGCTTCAGAAATTATAGAAAAATTAAAATGGCGTTACGCCTGTAAAAAATTCGATGCGTCCAAAAAGCTATCAGAAGAGCAAGTACAGACATTAAAGGATGCTTTCAATCTCACCGCTACTTCCTATGGGTTGCAGCCCCTGAAAATGTTGGTAATCTCCAATCCCGAAATCAAGGAGCAATTGGTACCCATGTCCATGGATCAGGAGCAGGTAAAGGATGCTTCGCATGTGTTGGTATTGTGTAGGGAGAATGGTATTTCGTCCGATTATATTAAAACACACTTCGACAGGATAGAGGATATCCGCAGCACCCCTCGGGAGATACTGGATCCTTTTCAAGAGTATCTTTTAGAATCTTTTGCTGGCAAGAAACCAGAAGAAGTTTCCCTGTGGATGGCCAAACAGGCTTATCTGGCTTTAGGTAATTTACTTACCGTATGCGCTTTGGAAGGGATCGATGCTTGCCCTATGGAAGGTTTCGAGCCCGAACGATACGATGCCCTGCTAGGGCTAAAGGAAAAAGGCCTTACTTCCGTTTTGGTATTGCCCGTGGGCTATCGTGCAGATGACGATTTCTTTTCCGAACTTAAAAAAGTACGTCGTGGTGTAGACGAAGTGGTGATCGAAATTAATTAACCCAACTACTTCTGTGCGGCTTCCACCGCTTCCCAGGTACTCCAAATAAGAGCCAAACGCTCTTTAAACTCCATAGAATCGGCACTTTGCTCTATTTCATCGAATAGATCGTGCATTTCCCCTCGCAGATCGGGGTATTTACTGGTTACGGGAACGATGCTGTCCCAGGCGGTAATATGATCAAGAAATGCTTTTGTAAAAGCCTCAGGGCAATCTGTGTAATCCAAGCTTCGTATTTGTGCCGTATACTTGTTAATGGTTTCTTCCAATGAAATGGTTTCGCAGGCATGGTTGCGTTCCTTACCGTAGGTACCGTCTTCTGCAAGGATTTTTTCGATACAGGTTGGAGTGGATGCTACCTCTTCGATAACGGCTTCCGTTTCAGTGGTTTCCTTGTTTTCTTTAGATTCTTTACAGGACAGGGTGCATCCCAATGCCACACATATTAAGAGAAGGATCTTGGTTTTCATGATGGTATATTCTGAAGCAATAAGATACTAAATAATTGCCTTTTCAGAATACTAATGATACGTACCCACTATTTATTGCGATGAACAATGATTTCGGTTACATAAATTTATTCCTGAATTCTTCCTTGGTGAGTATCCATTGGTTCACATCCTGTTCAAAACAAGAAGCTCCGGGAATGGTACGGAGGGTTTTTACAAATTCAAAACCAATCTTTGGTAGGGTTTTGTTGGGGGCAGGATTGAGTGCATAAGGTTCGCAATACAATGTCTCGAGTTCGAAGTTTTTAAAAAAGAAAGGGATGGATTGTTTTACCAATGCACTGCCGGCACCTTTTTTTCGGGTTCTAGCACTCCAAAGATGTAGGTGCATATGAGCCTGTTTCCCATATTCAATCTGGTTGATGTTGCAATGTCCCACGGCTTTTCCAGCTATCTCCCAAATAAGGGCATAGCTCTCTTTGTTTTTATAAGGGGAAGCTATTTGTTGGATCAACATTTCGGTAAGCCCTTCGCGAGTGGGGAGTTTGTCCAAATCCACACCCATACCCACCATATGGTCGGAATCAGAAAGCGTCCAATAGTCCGCAATATGGGGAATGTCTTTGGGTTCTATTTCGCGGACGTTGGTTTTCATAATTAAGAAGTTGTCGAAGATTTATTTTTTATTTTGAATTTGGCTAACAATCGTATCCAATTCTTTAAAGTCATCTACTTCTTTTAGGTGTTGATCTGTTCTGTATTCACCCATATCTTGAATCCTATATTCAGGCAAATAGTTGCCAAAATGCAAGGACACAAAGGTATCCACGATCCTTTCTTTAAGGGGATGGGAAACATCGTATCTTGAAATTATTGCGCTCTCTATCCCAATATGTATTACTTCATGGATAATGGTGTAGGACGGGTTGTCGTAGTTCTTAAATTGCCCCGTCGAGGTGGTGTAAATTAGGATGGATCCTTCATCTGGATTAAAACTACCGCCAGGGCCGTACAAAGTGAGGTTAACAGTATAAATCTTGAATTCTCTAAAATCCCAGTTAAAATCCGATGTATTAATTTGATTAATCATTTTGTTGATCAAATCAATCTCACTCATGATTTTTTCATACCCTTTCAGATAGTCTGCGTTATTATAAACACTATCCCTTACATACTTTTCCAACCTTTTATAATCCTCATTTTTTAGCTTTCCGGATTTGGATTTTTGTTTTAATTCCTCAATTAAATGACCTTTTGGAAGGCTTACCTGATAATTATGCGCTTCAAAGAATTGTATATCCTGAATCGTCCTCCATATATAGGCTGCTTCGGTTTTTGCTGAGGGAATATTTACTTGAATCCGATCCTGACTATTTGATTGACAAGAAACCAGAAAAGCCAATACGACTACTATGTGGTATTTAATCTTCATTGTCCTAAAGAGTTGTTATGTGTCGGGCTTGAAAATATTGAAACCATTCTAATTAGTAAATTACCAATTATCATGACTAAAATACTACTTATCCATAACCAATAGCCTAATCGATATTCCGTAATTTCAGCATAATGACCAGCTTCAGTGACTATAATTTCATCAAAAAACAAGAATGAAATAGCAATTAAAAATGAAATTGAACTTAGTAGTAAAGAGGCTTTGTTTTTTTTAATGAAAAGCCAAGAAAAAAATACTAAAGGATTGGCCAACCAGCATAGTCCCGCTCCTCCAAAAAATATCCCTGCAACGCCTGAAATAAATACAGCTAAAGAATCCCCACAAGATTGCGTCGTACAATAACTCTTTTGGGTAAGTGCAATTACAAATAGGCCTATGGACAGCAGTAGCGCAACTCTTCTATAATTCATTGACTTTTGCATAAATACTTTCTAAATAAAATCATCTATGTCTACCAGTCCACTAATGATCATTCTGGTGTATTCAATATCCCGATAGTTCATTTTCTCTAGTTCGGCCAGGGCTTTGTCCCTTTCTTCAAATTGATTGTTGAAATGATAGGCTATCACCAAATTGCCAAGGATTCCTGGACGGGTATCTGCCAGTTTCATTTTCCATGCTTTTTCTCCTAGCTGAACCGCTTTCGCATAATTCTTGTTTTTAATTTCCAATACCAATAAACTTGAATAGGCATCTGGGTTTTTTGGATTTATTTCAATGGCTTTTTCATAATAATCCCTAGCTTTTCCATAGTTCCCTTTCATTCGTTGAATAACGCCCAAACCAACAACAACGTTATCATTTTTAGGATCCAGCTCGTACCCTTTGTTATAAGCTTTTTCTGCAGCAACCGTGTCGTTTAATTCAAGATGTACCAATCCCAGATAAGCCCAACTTTCAGAAGATTCGGGATAATTCTGTAAATGCAACTCCAATTCACTTTTGGCCTTATCATAATCCCCGGAGTAATAAATCTCGTTGATCTTTTTTACATTGGAATGTTCTGAAGATTTATAGACTTTTTTAACAACGAAAAATATTCCAAGCACAAGGATGACCGAGCTAAGTATTTTCTTTACCATGATATTGAAAATTGGCGGTTAGGATACACAAGATCAATATAGAAATAATTATTGGGGAATTACATATTAGTTCGTTAGTGGAACTGGCTTATGCTGTCTTGAAATATTGGACAACGCCAAAAGGCCTCCCACAGCCAAAATAGCTCCGCCTACAAAAGGGAATCCTGCTCCAACCAGATCGGCTAGGTTCGATGAAAACAAAAAGGGCAAACAGAAAAGCATTCCAAATATACCAGCAACTATAGAAGCGAATGCCCCAAACCTTGTGATTTGCTTTAAGCTGAAGATAGCTCTTCGTACAGGTATGGGTTTGGCCAATCCCTTTTTAAGTTCGTTTAAGTTGTATTGAGCATATTCCTCGATGCTCCATTGCGCAATAGGGATGGATTTCCTTCCTTTTTTGAAATCGGAAAGAAACACAGACCATAGATCGGGGAGGAGCACGGCTCCAAACAAGAAGATGACAAACGACGCAAGGGAATAATTCCCGTTGCCTATCATAAAAGCCTGTAATCTGATTTCACCCTCTGGGGTCATTTTATAATCCAACAAGACGTGTTTTAAGTCATGACTTTCAAATTTAGGGACCAAGCTAAGATTGTGGTCGTCCAAACAATTGGCAATTTCCTTTCCTAACGTCCCATCCTTTAGGGGCCTTAATTGAGCTACTTTTTCATGATAGGGTTCCATATTACTGAAATATTCAATAATGGATACGGCTAAATCGAAGGATACTTTAATGGTTTTTCTTGCAATGGTTTGGAGTGGATTCATAGGACTATGGGTTTCGTAGTTGTTTTGTTACAGAGATAAACGCATATTGGGCAGTTCCTATTGCACCCTTTCCACGCAACCCTTACCTTTGTCCTACGTCTTACGGACGTTAACCAATCTCATAAAACAAATTGCTATGCCAGGATTCGAAGCCTTTGGAGAAGAAGAAAGAAAACACGTAAACGATGTATTGGAAAGTGGTGTACTCATGCGCTATGGTTTCGACGGAATGCGAAACGGCCATTGGAAAGCCAAGGATTTCGAAACCACATTTGCCCAGCGTATGCAGAGTGAGCATTGCCAGTTGGTCTCTAGTGGAACTTCTGCTTTAACCGTGGCATTGGCTTCAGCAGGGATTGGGGCAGGCGATGAGGTAATCATGCCTACCTTTACCTTTGTAGCTAGTTTTGAGTCTATTATGATGCTTGGGGCAGTTCCCGTATTGGTAGACATAGACGATACCCTTACATTGGATCCTGCTGCCGTAGAAGCTGCCATTACCTCCAAAACACGTTGTGTGATGCCTGTGCATATGTGTGGATCCCTAGCCGATCTGGACGCCTTACAGGCCATTTGCAATAAGCACAACCTCATTCTTTTGGAAGATGCCTGTCAAGCCATTGGTGGAACCTATAAAGGTAAACCCTTGGGAAGCTATGGTGATTTGGGCTGTTTTTCTTTCGATTATGTAAAAACCATTACCTGTGGAGAGGGAGGAGCGGTAATTACCAATAACAAGCAATATGCGATCAATGCCGATCAGTATCAGGACCATGGACACGATCACGTTGGGAATGATCGCGGGGCCGAAACTCATCCCACTTTAGGGTATAATTTCCGTATTTCCGAACTGAATGCAGCCGTAGGATTGGCTCAGTTAGGGAAGCTGGATACTTTCCTTGCCAAGCAAAAGGAGCATTATACAATTTTCCGGAATGCCTTATCCGAAGTAAACGGAGTCACTTTTAGAAGGGTGCCCGAAGGCGGGGAGGAGAACTATTCCTTCTTGAATATTTTTCTGCCAACTACCGAACTTGCCCAAAAGGCCCACAAAGCGTTGGGAGAAGCTGGAATTGATGGTTGTTTCTATTGGTATACCAACAATTGGCATTACATAAACGGTTGGGAGCACCTAAAGGATTTGAAATCTTTGGGGAATGTTCCTACCGAAATCCGAAACCAGATGCAGGATTTAAATACAGCCGATTTTTCAGCCAGCGATGCTTGGATGGGACGTACGATCTCCATATTGGTTAAAATGGGATGGTCCAAAGAAGAAGTTCAACAAAGGGGAGCTACCATGGCCGAAGCCATATCCGGAGTACTTAAAAAGGAATATAGTCTGTAATTTCCAGCCCGTACCCAATCATACCCACACGGCGCTTGCTTTGTACATTGTTGGATACCAAACGTATCTTGTGAATGTTTAGGTCGTGAAGGATTTGTGCACCAATACCAAAGTCCTTATTGTCCATTTCTATTCTAGGGGCTTTAACCACCTTTTCACCATCCTGCAGTTCCCTTAATTGAGAGAGACGGTTCAGTAAATTGAACGATTGGCTTTGTTGATTGATAAAAACAATCGCTCCCTTTCCTTCGTTATTAATGGCCTGAAACATATTATCCAGTTTCTTATCGGCATTGTTGGTAAGGGTGCCCAGTATATCGTTATTAACCAAGGTAGAATTAACTCGTACAGGTACGGCTTCGTCACGCCCCCAACTTCCTTTGGTTAATGCAATGTGTACTTGATTGTTTGTAGTTTGTTGGTAAGCACGGAGTCGAAAGGCTCCATGTTTGGTTTGAATATCGAAATCCTCCTTTTTCTCGATCAAGGAATCATGTTCCATTCGATAGGCCACCAAGTCCTCGATGGAAATTAACTTAAGATCAAACTTTTTGGCTACTTCCACCAATTGCGGAAGGCGTGCCATGGTTCCATCTTCGTTGAGTATTTCCACTAAAATCCCAGCAGGTTGCAGTCCTGCCAAACGTGCAAGGTCTATAGCAGCTTCGGTATGTCCCGTACGGCGCAAGACGCCACCTTCTTTGGCTTTTAAAGGGAAAATATGACCAGGACGGCCTAAATCTTCGGCTTTGGTTTCTGGATTCACCAGAGACTGAATGGTTTTCGCGCGGTCATGAACCGAAATCCCAGTAGTACAACCATGCCCAATAAGATCTACCGATACGGTAAACTGGGTATGGTGAAGTACGGTATTGTTTTCTACCATCATGTTCAACTTAAGCTCGTTGCAGCGTTCTTCGGTAAGAGGGGCACAGATAAGACCGCGCCCATGGGTCGCCATGAAATTGATCATTTCTGGGGTTACCTTTTCGGCAGCAGCAATAAAATCGCCTTCGTTTTCCCGGTTTTCATCATCCACCACAATCACAACTTTTCCGTTGCGAATGTCCTCTATGGCTTCTTCTATAGTATGTAGTTGTATGTCTGCGCTATTTTCGGTAGAAATCATAATTACTAATTAGCAGTTGCAAAGATAGGGAATGTATACGATTGATAGGGATGCATCTTTAAGCTTATCGAATGGACTTCAATTCTGTTTTCATTTGCTTTCTGGAATAGAAATACAGCAACACATAAACCAACAAGCCTGCCACTAAAATAAACCACCAAATTCCAGAATCCCTTTTTTTGTTACCCAATATTTCATGAAATTTCCCTTCACTCAAGGCCGCTCTAATGGCGTAATAAATAAATATGATTAAGAAAAAGGGTCTTAGGTAGAAGAAAACCTCGGTCAAGCCACCAAATGCATGTAAACTGATCGTAGCCGACAGGATTAGAAAAACAAAGGACAGTAGTGATAAGCCATAAAATAGCAAAGCATACTTAGAATGCTTTTTATATTGCTTGTATTCGATCTCTGCTCTGGAATATTTCGCATTTTCGAAATTACCGGACATTTTCAATTCCTCTTCGGTATATCCTTTCAGTTTTAACTCCCGCAACACAGCCTTTCGAACATCTTCAGAATAATCATACTGGCGATAATTGAGGAGCATGTCCTTTAATTGGTCTTCACTTTTGGAAAGTACCAAGGCTTTTTCATGTTGGGTGAGTAGAATGGGCTCGTCGAACTCTTCTATTTCTTCCTTTTTCTTTTTCAGGAAATTGAAACGCTGTAGGAAAGCGTCCATATCGAAAATACCCTGATCGGTTGTAGCTCGGTACGTGAGCCAGATTCCCAATGGAAACATAATAACAGTACTGAGCCAGCTGGCAATAAAGGGGTGCATGGTTCCATCTTCTGCACTGTTTTTGGCAAAAATCCCTATGAAGTGATAGGTAAGGAAGAGCAAAACAGCCACAACCATAGGCAATCCCATTCCCCCTTTTCGGATAATGGCACCTAATGGGGCGCCTACAAAAAAGAGAATGATACAGGCAATGGCTAAAGCAAATTTTTCGTGAAAAGCGATTTCGTGTTTGTTGAGGCGCTTCACCTTTTGTTTGTAACGCGCTTTTTCATCTTCTACCGATCTTATGGATCCTTTTACATTATCAATAGCAGTAGAAAGTATTTTGGTTTTACGGTCATTGGTAAATACATCCAATACTTGAGCAATGGCAGTGTCTTGCTTATGCTTTTGTAGCGTGGTATCCCTTTTTCGCGGGAATCCAAAGCGGAAGTACATGTCTGTTGAAAACTGATTGATATCTGTAGAAAGTTGCTCGGACAATTTGTCGATCTCCGTGACAAGTTCATTGGCCCTGTACATATTGTGGTTGCTCAGCTTATTGTCCTTGTCAATATCTGCGTCGTTAAGCTTGGTAAGGTCTATGTTGATGGTGTACTTATTAAAGTAACTTTTTGCAAAAGGGAGGTTGCGCTGTTTTACCACATTTTTAACCTGTACGTCTTCGTAATAATTTCCATCCTTTAAAATAAGGGAAAGGGTGTTGCTTCCTTCTTGACTGGCCAATTCGCCCTCCTCGGCAATAATAACCGTGGAATTTTTGGCTGGGCGTTTTGGGTTTTTTTTGTGGATAACAATGCCTCTTAGGAATTGCTCCCTGTCCCCATACTTTTCGTCAACCTTAATATTAAAATCGTCCCCAATGCTGCTAAACTGCCCCTCTACAATGGCCATGGATGGACTTACTTGGGCGATGTTCCTGCGTAGGTTCTGCCATTTGTATTCGGAGTAGGGGATAACATTATTGGCAAAGAAAAAGGCCAAAACCGCCAATCCTACAATAAAGATGGTGAGACTGCGCATGGCGCGCTGTAGGGAAATCCCCGTGGATTTCATAGCAGCGAACTCGTACTTTTCGGAAAAACTCCCAAAGACCATGAGGGAAGTCACCAAAATAGTGAGGGGGAGCACCAGTGGAATCAATCTAGGGGAAACGTACCAAAGGAATTTAAGTACGACCCAAACATCCAAGTCCTTTCCAGCCAATTCGGAAATGTATAGCCAAATGGTTTGGAGGACAAAAATGAACATCAAAATAATGAAGACGCTAATAAACGTCTTCAAAAATGCCACTAATATGTACCGATCGAGTATTTTCAAACAAACACTTTATTAGTCCAATCGATTGATGTAGTATCCATCTTTTTCGAACTTTCCTTGGTCAAAGGTAAAAAGTGTTTTTGATAATGGCTGATTGGTTTTAAAAGAATTAACAGTAAGGGTGTATTTCGTGCCATTGGCATCGGTCTGGATCAATCGATAGATGTGCTTGGTCTGTGCATCTATACCTAACAGAATATCTTTTATTTCTGCTTTGGAGTCGATAGGCATCAACTTTACGTACTGTATTTTTCTTCCTTTTACGGTTTGGGTGATGTCCATTTTAGAGGTATACCCTTTCTCGTAGAAAGTGAGGAGTTTGGACGGTGTAATCTCCTTGTCTTCCTGAGAATTATAGGCAGAAATGGTTACTTCTTCATCTTCGGGAACAATGGTGTATATGTTACTACCGTCGAACATACGGGTAGTTCCCAGCATATTCAACAAATACTGATCTCCTTTTATGGTTACATTGCCACGGGTGTCTTGGTTAACGCCTTCTTTGGCGTTGTTGAGGTTCCATTTAAAGTCGATAACGATGTTCTCGTAGCTCTTTACTTTTTCCGATACTTCATTGAGCAAGGTTTTAGCGTTTTGCGCTTGTGCCAAAGAAACGCAGCCTAAAATCATTGCCAAAAAAATTACTTTCTTCATCTTACAAATCGTTGTTTTCGTTGTCTAAAAGTTGGTTTAATGCTTCAATAGTTGGAACGAGTACCTGTCGGGCCTTGCTACCCTCAAAAGGACCTACCACTCCGGCAGCTTCCAATTGATCTATGATTCGCCCCGCCCGGTTGTATCCTAACTTCAGTTTTCTTTGCAAAAGTGAGGCAGAACCTTGTTGGGCTATCACCAGAACTTCGGCAGCTTCCCTAAACAAACTATCGCGTTCTTCCACACTTATATCAATAGTTGTGCCACCTTCTTCACCTACATATTCTGGCAGGAGGTGTGCATCGGGATATGCCTTTTGCGAGCCTATGTATTCTGTAATGTCTGCCACTTCTGGGGTATCTACAAAAGCACATTGTATTCGAGTGAGATCGTTTCCTTGAGTATACAGCATATCTCCACGACCTATTAATTGATCGGCACCAGAGGCATCCAAAATGGTCCTGGAGTCTATCTTACTGGTTACCCTGAAGGCAATACGGGCAGGGAAGTTAGCTTTAATAATACCTGTAATAACGTTTACGGACGGACGTTGCGTAGCAATGATTAAGTGAATACCTATAGCCCTAGCTAGCTGAGCCAAACGGGCAATGGGGGTTTCCACTTCCTTGCCTGCCGTCATGATGAGGTCGGCAAACTCATCGATTACCAATACAATGTAGGGAAGGAATTTGTGTCCATCGTGCGGGTTTAATTTTCGGGCTTTAAACTTTACATTGTATTCCTTAATGTTACGACACATGGCATCTTTCAGCAAATCGTAACGGGTGTCCATTTCTATACAGAGGGAATTCAATGTATTGATTACTTTGTTGGTGTCTGTAATGATGGCTTCGTCCGTATCGGGTAGTTTTGCCAAGTAGTGGCGTTCTATTTTGTTGAAAAGCGTAAGTTCCACTTTCTTCGGGTCTACCAAAACAAACTTTACTTCGGCAGGGTGTTTTTTATAAAGCAAAGAAGTAAGTATGGCATTAAGCCCAACCGACTTTCCTTGCCCTGTAGCTCCAGCCATCAATAAATGGGGCATTTTGGCAAGATCCACTACAAAGGTTTCGTTGCTAATGGTTTTCCCCAAAGTAAGGGGAAGCTCCATTTCGGCATTTTGAAATTTGGGAGAAGCCACCGCAGAACGCATAGAAACAATCTGCGGGGTTTTATTGGGCACCTCGATCCCAATGGTTCCTCTACCTGGGATGGGCGCTATAATACGAATCCCCAATGCAGAAAGTGATAGCGCGATATCGTCTTCTAGGTTCTTTATTTTAGAAATACGGATACCAGCTTCAGGAACGATTTCGTATAAAGTAACAGTAGGCCCAACGGTTGCTTTAATGTTAGAAATGCCGATTTTATAATTGCTTAAGGTCTCAACAATTCGGTTTTTATTGGCTTCCAGTTCTTCCTGGTTAATGGTAATACCCTGTCCGCCGCTATAATCCTTAAGAAGGTCTAGGGTAGGGAACTTAAAGTTACTCAACTCTAGGGTAGGATCGAACTCGCCAAAGTCATCCACTAATTTTTTGGAAAGGTTTTCGGTAATTTCTTCTTCTTGTGGGGCAGCCTCGACCTCCATGGCTACATCGGTTTCTTGAACTTCAACAGTAGGTGTTGGAGTAACCGTCTTTAGAGTGGGCTCTTCCATGGGTTCCTCTTCAAGAGGGGTGGAAACGTCCATTTCCAGCTCTTGCGACGGAGTTGTCATGGTTTCTATCACATCTTTTTCGTAGTCGGTAGGTTCTATTGAGTCACCTTCTAAATCTACTTCAGGGTTAAAGTCTTCTTGTATCTCCTTTTTGGTCTTTTTAAGCGCAGCTGAAACTTTTTCCGGGGTCATTTTTAGTCGGATAACCATATAGAGGATGGCCAAAAATGCCATGAAGAGGATGGTCCCTATCAACCCGATATAATCTTGCAATAGATCGTTTATTTCGAAACCAACTACTCCACTGAAAATGGTCTTCTCCATGCCAAAGAAACCAAAGAAAACAGAGAGCCACAGCGTTACTAGAATACCCCAAAACCAAAATCTGAGTAATTGCTTCTTTGCAAAATCGAAGAAAAAATAAACTCCCGATAATCCGATAAGGAAGGCAATAATAAATGCTGAAATACCAAAACCGTTACCTATAAAAAATTCTGAAAGATCCCGCCCTACCGATGAAAGCCAGTTTTGGGCAGATTGGTCCCGTGACAAATCGCCTACAGAACTTTGATCTGCTTGCCAAGTGAAAAAATACGATACAAAAGAAAAGAGCAATGCAAGACCAAAGAAGAAAAGGGTGCACCCCAAGATGATTTTTTGTTGCCTGGAAAGAGTAAGGGATATTTTTTTTCTAGGTGTTTTGGCGGTCTTTTTTCTTGCCGTCTTTTTTTTAGCCATAGTCGGTTGTCGTTACACAAAAGTACAAATTGTTAACGTTTGAATCTACATAAAATTTTGGAGTTTCTGTCCTAGAACTTTGGAATATAGATAAGGCAACCCACAATTACAGCTGCAATGGCAGCAAAGAACACAGCACCAGCAGCTACATCTTTAATATAGCCGATTTTGTTGTGGAAATCGGGATGTACAAAATTGGCTATTTCCTCAGCGGCAGTATTTAAGCCTTCAATACTCATGACCAATCCGATAGCCAGGGTTTGGAAGATCCATTCGGAAGCGGAAATATCGTAATAAAACCCTGCTATTGTCATGAGTATGGCTATAGCGGCTTGGACTTGTATACTGGCTTCGTTTTTTAGCAACATCCAAGCACCTTTGGTAGCATATTTAAACCCAAGCAACCTTTTTACAAGAAAGGATTTTTTCTTTTCCATCCCCAGAAGAATTTAGAGCCCCAAAGGTAGCACTTTGTATTCACAACCACCTAATAAAAAAAGGCTGCCCTCAGGCAGCCTTCTTCATAATTGAAACTTAACAAAACAACTTAACCTAAAAAAGCCAGTCTTAATTACAGTCTACAATATCGTTGGGTGTAAAATCATTACAGAATAGATAACATTCGTTGTACATGGTAAGTACAGCCCCTGCAAATTCTACACAGATAGGGTCATAAGGTATATTGGCACAGTCTTCACATGGGTGTACGGGATCACAATCTACAAAGTCCGCTTCCGTAAAACCATCGCATAGTGCATAACAAGCATTGTGATACGTGATGATGCTTCCTCCAAATTCTACACAAACTGGATCGTATTCGTCATTACATCCACAATCGTTTTGGCATGTAGGGACTACGTATTCTATTTCTGCACAGCAATCCGGGTTATCGTTAACGCAAACGCGGATTACGTCTACATCCTGACCACTAGGCTCAAAGCTTAGCGTTATTGGTAATTGGGATAATTCGAAGAACCCTACAAACTCGTTGTTTCTAAATAGATCAAAAAAGTCATTCCCTGGGTTGTTAGCCGCAAAATCGATAGTGATATCATATGTCCCTGCTGGGTTACAATCACCTACGTCTACAGCCAAATTGGTTATGGAGCACTCACCCGAGTTACAAGTAGGTGGCTCCCATGTAATGTCTGCACAACAATTTGGATTGTCGTTAATACACACGACTACACCATCTATAGTACCTCCATTGGATTCGAACTCGAGGGTTAACGGCAAACTGGACAATGGGTAGAACCCTAAGAATTCACCGTTGATACTATATAGATCGAAATGGTCATTATCTGGGTTATTGGCCTGGAAGTCGATGGTAACATTATAAGTTCCTGAAGCAGGATCGTTACATTCACCAACGTCTGCTACTAGATTGGTAATAGAACACTCGCCACCATCACATATAGGTGGATCCCATGCAATTTCTGCACAACAGTTTGGATCGTCGTTAATACATACAACTACACCTCCTGTGTTGGCTCCACTTTGCTCAAACTCTAAGGTAAGTGGCAAGCTGGATAGTGGGTAGTTTCCTAAGAAGTTACCAGCGAAGTCGTATACGTCGAAGGTATCGTTAGTAGCATTGATTACCTCGAAGTCTATTACAACAACGTAAACATTATTGGCGGGATCACACTGTCCCACTTCCACGGTTACATTAGTAATGTCACATCCGTCCGTAGGACAATCTACAAAGTCGTTGGGAGTATAACCTTCACAAAGTGCCAAACACTCGTTGTCGAACTGAATAATACCTCCTTGGCTTTCTACACAAACAGGATCGAATTCGTCTGTACAATCGCAATCGTTCGGACAGTCTACAAAATCTTCTTCAGTAAATCCTTCACATTCCGCTATACAAGCATTGGGGAAGGTGATTATCTCCCCTCCATTGGGGGTGTTTATTTCTACACAAACTGGATCTACTACGTCAGGACAATCGCAGGGGTCGAACGTACAGGATTCCAGAAGTTCGATAAACTCTTGCTCGTTATTTATGGTAATGATTTCAATGTCGTTGGTAGCAGGATTGTACCATATTACATCGAAGGGGAACTCTATCCCTACAATATAGAGTTCTGGGGTGGAATTGATGATCACAGTAATCAACTCCCCTAAATTTTCCACGGTCACTGTTGCTCCATTGTTGTAGATTAGGGTAATGGGGTATACGAATTCGAAGCAAAAGTCGATAACAAGGTTACCGGTAGGGTTGGCTTCGTCGATAAGCACTCCGTTATCATCGAAATGCGTTTGCAATTGAGAAATTGCATTCTGTACAGACTCACTCTCCTGAACGTTTTGTGGTTCTGTAATGGCGTCGTCGTTGGTACATGCTACAAAGGATAGCGAAAGTAGGCATGCGAAAAAGAAAATTTTGAAATACTTCATTTTCAATGGTTTAAGGTTAACAGTGGGCGTGTTTTTTTGATGTTAATCTACCATAAGACAATCCAAGCGGAAAAAACCCTACCAGAAATTAAATTTATTTTTTACATAGCTTTGAACCCAAGGTTTTCTTACGGTCACCAACCATTTATATGCTTAAAGAACTGAAAAAAATATGCAATCCCACGGTTTTTGAAGATATTTTCAAGACCTATGCGGGTGATTTAAAACAATTTCTCTTCTTTAAAACCCAAGACCTTGATCTTGCCGAGGATATCCTACAGGAAACTTTTGTGAAATTATGGGAAAACTGCGAGAAGGTTTCCTATACTAAAGTAAAGGGGTATTTGTTTACCGTTGCTAACAATAAGTTCATCAATTGGACAAAGCATAAAAAAGTTGTGAGGAATTACGAAAAATCTGCTGTGTCCAAAAATGATCAGGAATCGCCCGAATTTATTCTGTTGGGAAAAGAATTTTTGCAAAAAATAGAACAAGCCATTCAGGATTTACCAGAAACCCAACGGGAAGTTTTCCTGTTGAGCCGTATGGAAAAAAAGAAATATGCAGAAATAGGGGAGCAGCTGGGGATCTCGGTAAAAGCGGTGGAAAAACGGATGCATTTGGCCCTTAAAACGTTGCGAAATACCATTGGTAATGTATAATTATAAAAAATATGGAATGAGAGGTAGGGTATTTGTTTCCTAAGCTGTCTTAATTGTGATATTTATGGAAAAGCACGATTTAAATAACGAACAAGAAGCCTATCTGGCCCAATGGATGGAAGGTGCCTTGAGTGATGAGGAACTCGCCGGGTATATTCCAGAAGAAGAGATCGCTTTCTATAAAAAACTCCGACTGGGGACAGAAGTATTACGCTCTCCCGGAGAAGATATCTTTTTAGGTATACAACAAAAGATCAATAACAAGCGAGAGGTACAACTGTCGCGCAAAAGTAATTTAAAGTGGGCTATTGCTGCGGCAGCTTCTCTCGTTTTATTCCTTACAAGTTACTTTTTTCTCGGCAATGATACCATAGCGATTACCACTTCTTTTTCGGAACAAAGAAATATTGAATTGTTAGACAATTCAGAAGTTACGCTCAATGCCAAGACCCAGTTGAGTTATGACGAAGGCGAATGGGAACACCATAGGGAAGTGCATTTGGATGGGGAAGCATACTTTAAAGTGGAGAAAGGAAGCACTTTTGCCGTGATTACCGATCAAGGAACGGTGGAGGTGCTGGGAACCCAGTTCAATGTAAAATCCACATTGGATTTTTTTGAAGTAACTTGCTACGAAGGAAAAGTACAGGTAAGCAAAGATGGAGAGGCCCGAATCCTTTTTCCAGGAATGACCTATAGAAGAATAAATGGCCACCCCATTGAAAATGGACGGTCTACACATAAACAACCCAGTTGGATTCACGGAGAAAGCACTTTCAAAAGTGTGCCGCTTACCTATGTAATCGCCGAATTGGAAAATCAATATTCGCTTAAATTTGATACTAAAGCGATTGATGGTAATGTGAATTTTACGGGTAGTTTTGGACATGATAATGAGGAAGTAGCGTTGTCCACCGTTTTTAACGCCATGCGTATAGAGTATAGCTACAATGACCAAAAAGTTATTGTGCTTCGCCCATATGAATAAGAGAACTATTCTCATTTGGATTGTTATCCTATTTTTACCATTTGCAGCAGCTTTTTCCCAGGAAGAGGTTGCTTCTCGTGTTGCATTTAATGAAGCCCCAATTTCCGATGCGTTCCTAGAGCTCGAAGAAATCTATGATGTCCGTTTTTCCTATCAAGATGATCTAGTCACTGGAAAGACACTGAGCTTAGAAGCCGAAGACCGAACCCTCGATGAAATCCTAGAGATACTAGAAACCGAATTCGGGATCCGTTTCAAACAAATCGATGAGCGCTATATCTCCGTTTTTAAAGATGATTTGAACTTGGATGAAATCCAGCAGTTGGATAATGTTATTGTAACCAGCTACCTTACCAAAGGGATCTACAAAAACAAAGACGGTAGCTTTTCCCTACGCCCCAAGGAATTGGATGTGCTTCCGGGCCTAACGGAAGCCGATGTATTGGAGAGTATTCAATTGTTGCCCGGGGTCATCAGCCCCAATGAAACTGCCACGGGATTTAGTGTACGGGGTGGAAGGGCAGACCAAAACCGAATTTTATGGGATGGCATCAATATATACCACAAAGGGCATTTGTTTGGAATGATATCGGCCTTTAACCCCAATCGTATCGATAAGGTGGATTTTAGCAATAAAGGAACCCATCCCCGTTATGGGGAGCGCTTGTCTAGTGTGGTATCCATCGCTTCACGGGATAAAGTATCCGATCGGTTTTCGGCAGGGGTAGGGGTCAATGGGCTAGGAGCCGATGCTTATGTGGATATTCCTGTAGTAAAAGATAAGTTGGACATACAAGCTGGGGTAAGGCGTAGTTATGACGAATTGTTCCAATCGCTTACTTTTGAAAGGACAGCCGATAAGGTGTTTGAAAGTACCAAAATCACCAATGCCGAGAATACCAACAACGAGTTTTATTTCTTGGACTACAATGTAAAGCTGAATTACAAAGCTAACGACAGGCACAGCTTTCATTTCAGTACTATTCAGATAGACAATAAGTTGGATTATCTAGTAAGGGATATAGATGATGGCACTGTCCTCAATGATCTTTTGGAGATAAACAACGAAGGCTACGGAGCCCATTGGCATGCCCAATGGGGGGAGAACGTTCGACAAGAGACGGGAGTGAGTCTGTCTAAGTACCGATTTACTTATAATTTTACCGAAACAACACCCGAAGAACGCGTCACCGATTTCGAAAAGAAGAATGTCATTTTCGATTCGGGTGTTTCCACAGAGTTTATTTTTAAAACAAAAAACGACCAGGAACTTTCCGTAGGCTATCAATATTCCCTGAAAGACGTAAGCTATGCTTTTTTGGAAACGGCAGATCTTTTCTTTGTGTTGGATAGTGACCAAACGGTAGAAAACACCCATTCCCTCTTCGGAAATTACGAATATAGAAACCCCAATCTTTTCGATATTTCCGTGGGGGCGAGGGTGAGTTATTTCCAGAACTTGGATGCTTTTCGCATAGAGCCCCGAATATTCCTTTACAAAGATTTATTCAGGAATGTAAAACTTCAGGTATCCGGGGAGGTTAAAAACCAGATTGTGAGCGAGATCGACGAAACCGTGTTGAGCGATTTGTCATTAGAAAATAGGCTGTGGCGCTTGGCCGATGGCGAAACCTTCCCCATTATAAAGAGTTATCAAGTTTCGGCAGGGATTGTCTATAAAAACAAAGGGTGGACTTTGGATATGGACACCTATTACAAAGGAATCGACGGGCTTACCGCTTTAGCCCTTGGTTTTTTGAACCCTTTGGACAGTCAGTTCCATATCGGGAAACAAAAAATATTGGGAGGTGATTTTTATGTGAAGAAGGATTTTGGTTCACTGGCTACTTGGTTAAGCTACTCCATTAACAGTGTGGAGAGCAAATATAGAGGGCTTAACGATGATGATTATTTCACGGCGAGCAATAGCATTAGGCATAACGTAACGGCTTCACTAACCTACCGATCCAAAGGGTTTCAGGTAGCCTTGGGTTGGAACTGGCATACGGGTAGACCCTTTACCGAAGCATTGGTAGAACCCTCTTCGGGCGAACTGTTTTTTCAGAATATAAATACCGAACGCCTGCCCATATACCATCGTTTGGACTTTTCTTCTACCTACGGCTTCCGTTTTTCCAGCAAGAGCCCGTTACGGGGAAAGATAGGCTTGTCCGTAAGGAATGTATACGACAAGAAAAACTACCTGAGTAGGGAATACTTCGGTAACAACAACATAAACGATCCCGTTACCGTAATCGATAAGTTTTCCTTAGGATTTACCCCCAATCTTTTATTCCGTCTTTCTTGGTAATTTACTAGGGAAGCGAATTCAATGCAGCTTCGTAGTTGGGTTCCTGTCCAATTTCAGGAACTTGCTCCGTGTAAAGAACATTATTGCTTTCATCGAGTACAATCACGGCCCGGGAATGCAATCCGGAAAAAGCACTTTGAGTCACTTCAAGTCCGTAATCTTTTCCAAAGGAACCGTCCTTGTAATCACTAAGCATTTCTACGTTTTCAATCCCTTCGGCTGCACAAAAGCGAGCTTGGGCAAAAGGAAGATCGCGGGAAATGCAGAGTACTTTGGTATTCTGCAAGCCTGCAGCCTCTTCATTGAACTTTCGTGAAGACGCAGCACAGATACCCGTATCCACGCTGGGAAATACATTTAGGATTTTTCGCATTCCGTCGTAATCCGAAAGCGATTTCGGGGATAGATCGGTAGCGGTTAATGTAAAATTGGGAGCGGTAGTTCCCACTTCGGGAAGGTTTCCTATGGTTTCTGCTGGGTTTCCCCCAAGGGTGATCTTAGCCATGCGAATAAGGTTTCATGTTAGAACCTTAAAATTACGACTAAGAATTTACTTTACGGTGCAGATTCCGTAAAAAAATAGCCCCTCCTCGGCACAAGGAAGGGCTATACTTAACCTAACTTAAAAAATAAACTAATCAATAATAGTATTAGTTTAAATGCTGTGATAAATAGTTGGCCACACCTTCACGGTCTGCATTCATGGCAGTAGCCCCTTCTTGCCAGTTGGCTGGGCATACTTCACCGTTTTTCTGAACGTGGGTGTAAGCATCTATTAAACGGATAAATTCCTGAACGTTTCTCCCTACAGGCATGTGGTTTACACTTTCGTGGAAAACGGTTCCTTCCTCGTCGATAAGGTAAGTAGCACGGTAAGTAACGTTGTCACCTTCTACCAATACAGTATCGGTGGCTTCGTCGTAACGCTCATTGGTAATATCCAAGATATCCAATTGAGTGGAAAGGTTACGGTTGCTGTCTGCTAGGATAGGGTAGGTAATCCCTTCGATTCCTCCCATGTTTTTAGGAGTGTTTAACCAAGCGAAGTGTACTTCTGGAGTGTCGCAAGACGCACCAATAACCATGGTGTTTCTTTTTTCGAATTCGTCCATGGCAGCTTGGAAAGCATGCAGCTCGGTAGGACAAACAAAAGTAAAGTCTTTGGGGTACCAGAAAAGCAAGATTTTCTTGTTCTCTTTCTGGGCCTTTTCAAGCACGTTTATTTTTTCGGAAACTCCAGTATTGTTGATCGCATCAACAGAAATATTCGGAAATTTTTTACCAACAAAAGCCATAGATTTTCTTTTTTAAAGTGTTTCAATTTTTGCGGCTGCAAAAGTACGAAACAGACCTTCTAAGAAAAAGAAAATAAGACTATTCTTTTTATAAAAATGAATCCTCTTTTTGTAATGGAAAGAGTCCCAGGAGTTTAACCGAATGATCGCTACAAAAGCCTTGCTCAAAAGATTTTTTGCCTACGAAATAGGGTTGTTATGAAATGATTTGAAAATCAGAAAGATCGGTTAAAAAGCTACAATTTAAGCTTGTGCGGTCTGCGGAGAAATCATCATCTTGATTTTAATTCGGAAGGCCGCAAAGAACAAGGTCATAAACGGACTCAGCCAGTTAAAAATCGCATAGAAGAAATACTCTGCCACGCCTACACCCAAAACACCACTCTGGTAAGCTCCACAGGTGTTCCAAGGGATCAATACCGACGTTACCGTTCCACTGTCCTCCAGCGTTCTGGAAAGGTTCTGGGGCGCTAAGCCTCGGTCATCAAATGCTTTTTTGAACATTTTCCCAGGAATTACAATCGCCAAATACTGATCACTGGCAATTACATTCAATCCCAAACAGCTAATCACCGTACTGGCAAAGAGACCAAAGATGGTTGTGGCCAATTTTAAAAGCTCCCGCGTAATTCTGGCCAAAGCACCAATAGCATCCATAATGCCTCCAAAGACCATGGCACAACCAATAAGGGCAATGGTCCATAACATTCCCTTCATACCGCCAGCCGAAAACAGATCATTAAGGGCTTCATTATCGGTTACAATAGCGGTATCCGTAAATATAGCAGTAATAACAGCAGATAGTTTGGAATCTGCCAAACCATCCAAGATTCCTGGCTGAAAAATAAAGGCAAAAACAATGGCAGAAAGCACTCCAGCTGCTAAAGCAATGAGGGGTTTGGTTTTAAACAAGATAAGGGCGATTACAATACCAGGAACTACAAACAACCATGGGGTGATATTAAAAGTCGTTGTAATGGTATTTAGCAAGCCACTTAGGTCGGTATCCCCAGTAGTATCTATGGTAAAGCTAAGGATGGAGAAAACAATTAGGGTTACGATAATGGTTGGTACTGTCGTGAATGCCATATAACGTATGTGTGTAAAAAGGTCGGTTCCTGCCATAGCAGGAGCTAGATTCGTCGTATCGCTTAATGGGGACATTTTATCGCCAAAGTAGGCCCCGGAAATAACGGCCCCAGCAATCATTCCTCCAGAAATGCCTAAGGCACTTCCTATACCGATCAATGCTATACCCACGGTGGCCGATGTAGTCCACGAGCTTCCTGTTGCAATGGAAATGATAGCAGCGATGATTACCGATGCAGGCAAAAATATTTCAGGACTCAAGACTTTTAATCCATAGTATACCATGGCAGGGATAATCCCACTAATAAGCCACGTACCAGCTAAAGCCCCAACGAGCAATAGAATCATAATGGGTACGAAGACACTTTTTAGGTTTTCCCAAATTTCGGAAAGCATGGTTCCAAAACCTACCTTATTCCGTAGTCCTACCAAGGCGGCAACGCCACCTCCCATAAGAAGGATAAATTGATTGGAATAATCCCCCAACCAAACACCATCGGCAACAAAAATATTGTAAGCCAGTAACCCCATCAATATCACAACAGGGATCAGGGCTTCTAGGATATTCAGCTCCTTGTTTTCAATGATTTTTTGGTCGTTGATATCAATTTCCGAAAGGTTGTCTTGGTCTTGCATTGCAGTTTTTTAAAAAATGGAATGTAATGTTACGATTTTGTACCATGCTATGCAAATACCGACTTTATTTTAGCCGATAGTAGACAATAAACCTGAAAAAAGATCGAAACTTACGCCATTTCCAATTGCAGAACCCCTACATCGATCATGCACTGTTTCATCATTTGATAGGTGCGTTCTATATCGTTGTCCAAACCTATGGAGAAACGGATAAGACCATCGGAAAGCCCCATTTCTGCTTGTTCTTCTTCTGGAATTTCCGAAGAAGTTGAAGTTCCTGGTGCACTGAATAGGGTTTTGTAGAAACCAAGGCTTACTGCCAAGTACCCCAAATTGCGCTTCTGCATGAGTTCCATCAGTGCATTGGCTTTGTCCAAGCTACCTACGTCGATGGTGAGCATACCCCCAAAGCCGTATTCCTCGTTCATCATCTTTTTGAAGAGTTCGTGCCCCGAATGCGATGGCAACCCTGGATAGACGGTTTTAAAACCATCGGCTTCGAAACGTTCTGCCAAGTAAAGCGCATTCTTGCTGTGCTGTTTTATACGTATGTGCAAGGTGCGTAGGTTTTTTAATATGGAAGCTGCCCTCATACTGTCCATAGAGGATCCCAATAACATGCTCGCGCCGTCGTTCACGTTTCTTACGGCGTCGATAAATTCCTGGCTCCCGCAAATAACCCCGCCCATAGTATCGCTACTTCCGTTTATGAACTTGGTAAGGCTATGCATTATCACATCGGCCCCCAAAGCAGCAGGGGAAATGGTAAGGGGTGAAAAGGTGTTGTCTACCAACAACATCAAATTGTGCTTTTTGGCCAAACGGGACAAAGCTTCGATATCGGCCACCTCCAACAACGGATTGCTTACGCTTTCGCAGTAGATGATTTTGGTGTTGGATTGTATGGCAGCTTCGACACGCTCCAACTTGGTGATGTCTACAAAATCCGTTGTTATGTTTAGCTGTGGCGTAAAGTTTTTCAGGAATGCATAAGTCCCTCCATAGATGGTCCTACTGGAAACAATATGATCGCCTGCCTTGCATAACTGAAGGATAGCAGCCGTAATAGCGCCCATACCCGTTGCAGCAACATTGGCTGTTTGGGTTCCTTCCATAGCAGCTAAAGCTTCCCCTAAGTATAGGTTGGAAGGAGAGGTATGGCGGGAATATAGGTAACAACCGTCTGCGTTTCCTTCAAACGTGTCGAACATGGTTTTGGCAGAAAGGAAGGTATAAGTGGAAGAATCGGATATAGAAGGGTTTACCCCTCCAAATTCACCGAAGTACTGTAAATCTTGAATCTGGTTGGCAGGTTCGAACTTTTTCATAATTAGGGAGTTATTAGAGTTTTATTCATCAAAAGTACACTTCAATAGATTATTAGTCAACAATCATGATTATTTATAGAATATAAATCTATTTATAATTGTTCTGTAAGTTTATTTTTCTTTATTTTGAATAATAAACGAATCGACACAGAAATTTTTTCAGCATGATTTTGGATCAAACAGATAGACGATTGCTTCGTTTTCTACAGCAGGATTGCAAGCAAACCAATAAAGAGCTGTCATTAAAACTTAATCTTTCGGTGACGGCTGTATACGAGCGGATCAAAAAGTTGGAACGTCTTCAGGTAATAGAGGGGTATTCAGCCCGACTCAATAAAGAAGCTGTGGGTTTGGGGTTTTTGGCTTTCTGCCATATAAAACTGGAAAAACACGCCAAGAATGCCATAGACTATTTTGAAAGGGAAGTCATGAAGTTGGACGAGGTTTTGGAGTGTTTCCATGTAAGTGGTGACTACGATTATCTGTTGAAGGTAGTGGTGAAAGATATGGAGCACTTTCGTACCTTTATGGTTACTAAGTTAACTGCCATAGCGCATATTGGTAGTACACAGAGTTCCTTTACCATTAAAGAAGTTAAGAATACTGCAGAATTAATGTTGGCCAATGACGCATCCTAGGTACCTCCTCATCGAATTTTTCCTCATTTTCATTGTAATTCCCGTAAGTTTCGCCATTCCATATCCTGTTGGGATAAAGGCAGCCATTGCCTTGTTGGGCTTGGGGTATATTATTTATGTTTTGTTTCGGGTTGAAAAAATAAAACTCAAGATTAAAAAGGGGATCGATTGGAAAACCTTTTGGAGACGTACGGCTATGGGCTTTTTGGGTGTAATCGTTTTAACAACGGCTTATGTGTATTTCTTCGATCCAGAAAACCTTTTCAACCCACCAAGGACCAATCCGCCCAAATACATTTTGTTCCTTTTTATCTATACATTCCTTTCGGTCTGGCAGCAAGAAATAATCTACAGGACATTCTTCTTTAAAAGGTACGAAACACTGTTCTCTAGCAAGTCCCTACTCATTTTTGTAAATGCTATCGTTTTTTGCTTGGCCCATATCTTTTTTAGGAATGCCTTGGTGATGGCTTTAACCTTTATTGGGGGAATCCTTTTTGCTCTTACCTATGTTAAGTTTAGAAGTACTACTTTGGTAAGTATAGAGCATGCCCTGTACGGCAACTGGTTGTTCACCGTGGGAATGGGGCAAATGTTGGGATTCCCTAGTATGGAATAACCTATTTTAAGGTGTCTTTTTTCCATTCGACTAAGTATTGAACACGATCCTTTTAAACTACAAAGGAGCTTTGTAACTTTGCATTCGCATTTAAAAAAATAAATATGTCAAAATACGATGTTGCCGTCATTGGTTCGGGCCCTGGAGGCTATGTAGCTGCTATCCGTTGCGCCCAATTGGGAATGAAAACAGCCATTATAGAAAAGTACAATACCTTAGGAGGTACTTGCCTTAATGTAGGGTGTATTCCCAGTAAGGCTTTGTTGGATTCTTCCCACCACTATGAAGATGCTGTAAAACATTTCGAGGAACACGGTATCGAGATTCCGGGTGAAGTAAAGGTCAACTTCAAGAAGATGATCGAGCGCAAGCAAGGTGTAGTAGATCAAACCACCAAAGGGATCGATTTCTTGATGGGAAAGAACAAGATCGATGTTTACCATGGTTTGGGATCTTTTAAGGACGCAACACATATTGAAATAGCAGGAGAAAAGAAGGAAACCATAGAAGCAGCCCATACCATTATCGCTACAGGAAGCAAACCTTCTACCTTGCCATTTATTACTATCGATAAAGAAAGAATCATTACTTCTACCGAAGCTTTAAGCCTCACCGAAATACCCAAGCACATGATCGTGATTGGTGGAGGTGTGATCGGTTTGGAATTGGGTCAGGTATACCGCAGATTGGGAGCAGAAGTTTCTGTGGTGGAATACATGGACCGCATTATCCCAACCATGGATGGCGCCCAAAGTAAGGAACTCACCAAGGTGATGAAGAAACAAGGCGTAAAATTCTATGTTTCACATAAAGTATCTGCTGTAGAACGCAAAGGAAAAGAAGTAACAGTAACCGCTACCAATAAGAAAGACCAAGAAGTGACCTTTACTGGGGACTATTGCTTGGTTTCTGTAGGACGTAGACCGTATACCGATGGTCTAAAACTGGAGAATGCTGGAGTGAAAGCCAACGAAAGGGGGCAGATTGAAGTGAACGATCACTTACAAACCAACGTTTCCAACATTTATGCTATTGGAGATGTAATCCGTGGTGCCATGTTGGCGCACAAGGCTGAAGAAGAAGGTGTGCTGGTTGCCGAGACGCTAGCCGGACAAAAACCACATATCGATTATAACCTAATCCCAGGGGTGGTCTATACATGGCCAGAGGTTGCCAGTGTGGGTAAAACCGAAGAACAACTTAAAGAAGCTGGAATTGCTTACAAATCGGGACAATTCCCTATGCGTGCTTTGGGAAGAAGCCGTGCCAGTGGTGATACAGACGGATTTGTAAAAATATTGAGTGACGCCACTACCGACGAAGTATTGGGCGTACATATGGTTGGTGCCCGTGTAGCCGATCTTATTACCGAAGCTGTAACCGCTATGGAATTCCGTGCCAGTGCAGAAGACATTGCACGTATGAGTCACGCACACCCTACTTATGCAGAAGCGGTGAAAGAAGCTGCATTGGCTGCTACAGAAGACCGTCCACTACATATTTGAGAAACCGGATTAAATGTATTCAAAACCGCTTTTCCGCTAGGGAAAGGCGGTTTTTTTAATGCCTAAAATTCAAGTATTTGGACAGCTATTTATAAAAGGTGCCCCGTTTTTTTTGTAATTTAGGGAAACCTCTAAAAGACTTTTATATGATAGTATGGCACTTTTTGGCGAGGGTGTTGTATTTAGACTTTATTTATTGGACACTCCAATTTTTTGGTATTTGAATTGGACTGTTACTAGTGTTCCAACATATCCATTGTTTTTTAGGGAGTAATCATTGTTTGACTTCGGAAGCTATTCCGAAATCGAAACCATAAATAATGCAACTAAAAAAATAAATTCTATGAAAAACAAGTACTTTTTGGCGACAGTGCTAGGCTTCTTATTCACTTTTTATGGAGCACAAGCACAATTTACTGATGACTTTAATTGGGTACCCGTAGGAGACTGTCCTCCTTGGTGGACTACGTGGCCTGGCGGTTGTCCAGACATTGGAGGTAATGGTGGGTGTAATCCCCCTTATACAGGGTATATACGACCGAGCGACCCTGGAGGGGGCGATGTTGTAGATTCCATTCTCGACTTAGGAAACCAAACTTCGGGGGATTGGTCGTTGAATTTTTGCATGTATATCCCTTCTGGCAGGGAAGGATACTTTAATTTACAAGGAATAGTTCCTCCTGCTGGCGGCGAATGGATTGTAGGGAACATATTCTTTAACCAGGATTTAGTAGCCCCAGGTGAAGGGTGGATCGATGATTCGGCTTCGGGCCCAGTAATTTTCAGCTTCCCTCACGATCAATGGTTCGATGTGGAAATGAACTTCGATCTTACGGGTGGTATGGCCAATGCCACTTGGGAGTATATAGTGAATGGTAGTGAGGTAATACCCGCTGGAACTGCATTTACCAATTCTAATGGAGATGTTCCCACCAGTTTGGGAGGCGTAAACTTCTTTTCCGTTTCCGGAGATAACGAATACTGGATCGATCTTATTGACTTTACCAATAACACACCCAACCCTGGAACCGACGATTTTTATGATACTATGGAATACATTACCCCTATGGCTACAGAGCCGTGGTGGGACTATGGTCCTATTGCTATAGATGATAGTAATTCCCAACAAGGGGATAAGTCTGGATATATGTCTGCCGATGGGAGCACCACCTCGGTGTTGAATTTTGGAAATCAAATTTCTGGTCCCTGGAACTTAGAATTTTTTATGTACGTACCGTCGGGTAAGAAAGCCTCTTTTTCGTTACAAGAGGCAGTGCCTTTGGGAGCAGATGGGTCTATAGTAGGGGATATTGTTTTTAATGACGATCCAGGCAATCCTGGAACCGGTAAGATTACGGATTCTGCCTTAGGGGAAGTGACTTTCGATTTTCCTCAAGATGAATGGTTCTCGATTTTTGCCTATTTCGACCTCTCTGGCGATATGTCGACTAGTGTTTGGGTATTGGAAATAGGGTTCAACGAGGCAATACCATTTGGAACACCCATCACCAATTCCAATGGAGATGTACCAGCTTCTTTGGGAGGACTTCAATTTACCGTACCCGACGAAGATGGTGAATTTTGGATAGACAATATCGGTTTCTATTGCCCATTGCTCAACATGGAAGATTTCTCCCAAGTGTCTTTTGTAATGTCACCCAATCCTGTTCAGGATCTATTAAGTATCGAAGCAGAAGCCAATTTTGAGTCTGTTAAGATTTATGGTTTGGATGGCAAGTTGGCACTCGAAAGTGGAAATGAGCGTACTATAGATGTGTCTACCCTTCGTTCGGGGATTTACTTTGTTGAAATACGGATAGATAACAAAAAAAGTGTTCAAAAGTTGGTTAAACAATAATTTGTAGCACATGTTTATAAAAAAACCACCCACGACTTTTGGGTGGTTTTTTATGTTATATATAAAAGGGCTATTATTCCTCCAGCCTACTTTTTATAAGTTGTAATGCTTGTTCTTCCCATTTTTCGGGGTCTATGGTGTCCCAGTCTGTATACCCATTGTTAAGTTCTAGGTTTTCGGGATCCCCTTTTTTATATTCAGCCATGCTGAGGTATTCTGTATTTGAGTCATTGTATACAAGCCCAAAGACCTTATATTCCGTATCGTTATAGGTAACGATTCCATAGGGCTTTACCTCATCGGGATATTCGTCGTCATAACCTACAGCATTGTATATGGAGAGGGCTGTAAATTCGTCGGGTTGCCAGTATTTTTCGGGAATTATACCACTTTTGTCAGCAGGGATCAATTCCTCCATGATTTCGTATCTGGTGTAATAATCGCTCAATCTTTCCTGAAGCAATTCCTTGTCCACTTCATAACCAAAGCGAAGGGCTGTTAAAAGCGCCCTTGTACGCAACCAATTCCGTTTTTCTATCTGGGTATAGAGAATCTTAAGGCTTTTTGAAACATCGCTGGAGCGCAGATCCAATTTCCGAATAATAGAAAGGTAGTTGTTAACCAAAGTATAATTTATATGCGGTTTGTCTTTTCTTTGAACACTATCTACATACGCTTGAACGTCAGCTACTAGATGATTGAGAATCTTCTCCTTTAATTGCTTGAAGTGGATACTGCCAATACTGTCGTTGTATACATGATGATTATACAACGAGACCACACCATCCCTATAATCGTCTACATCTATAAGTTTATCTAGGCGACTTTCGTGGGTTGTTGCCAAGTCCAACGAATTCTGAAACGCGTAAAAAGGATCGAAAGAATCTACCTTTTTCCGATCAATCTTTTGGTTCTCCAAAAAATCAAAATAGGTAGTCATGGCTTCAGGCGATTTGTATTGGGGCAAAGATCTTAATACGATTGTTTTATCTGAATCGGGAGTGGATGGGTCTAGGTAGTATTTCTTTATTTGTTCCAAGGTTCTTGGACTGTCTATGGCAGCTATAATTTCAATGATGATGCTCCTGGCATTGTAATATTTTTTATCATCGGGTAAGGGATTCTTCAATAAGGAAATAAGTTTGGAAACATCCTTTTCCGTAAAGGTATAATAGCTCAGGGCGTTTTTGGCCCTGTAGAATGTAGCGGAATCCTTAGCTTTTAGCCCCTTAAACAGTGCTTTTCTTTTAGAGGCAAAAGGATCGAAGCTCTTCTTAAACTTCATCACTTTAAACGAATCGAAAAACTGTTGGGTGCTTGGAGCATTCAATTCCTCATCCCCCAAATAGCTAAGCAGTAGGAACATACTGTCATCGTGTAACAGCATTTGGATTCGCTGTTTTATGTTGGTGAGCTCGTTCTGTAAAAGGACTTCGCGTCCGGGAATACCAGAAATAACAATATCTTTTTGTGAGACAAGGCTATCCTTTTCTTCTAGAATATAGTCGGTATATTCTTGGTAAGCACTATCGTAGGATTCGTATTCGGTATAGGGTTTTAGGAAAGCCCTTTCCAGTCCATAAACCCCGCCGGTATTATTTTCGGTACTAAAATAGGATACAATGGAGTCCATTTTAGATCCGTAATTGTAAACATTGGTAACGTCGTAAATTACTTTATGGCTAGGAAGCTTGGCTTCATAGCGATTTTCCATGTTTATCAACGTATCGAAAACCGCTGGTTTATGGGGAAGGTATTCAAAAGAAGTAAAGAAGGGATCGTTCCTATCTACTTTTTCTTCCGTATTGATTTTCTGTGCCAATTGCACATACGTTCTATTGCCCCTTAACAAAAAACGTGCGATGGCATGGTATTTATCACTTAAAAGAACCTCGAACTCCACGCCGTCGGCATTGTTAACCTTAAATGGGGTAGGGCCCGAAATAATGGTTCCCCTGCCCGAAAAATTGTTCGTTAGTTCTTCATGGTAACTGGTAAAATCCTTGATGTAATGCCCATTAGGCTGATCGTTATACCGTAAGATGTATACCATTTCCTGGGGATTGTCCTTAAACAGGTACATGTTAAGATGGTAAGGGGGTTGATCTTCACCATAGGGGTTTGCGACTTCCCGTGAAACGTCCGTTTGTTCCTCAGGGGCTTCCAAACTCATAGCTCCAGTTTCATTTTTATGGGTTTTCCATACAACGGGGGGTGCTACTGGAGGGAAAATATTTATGGAGTTATAGTAGGCTTCAGACTGCGGAGCATCAAAACCCCTATCCAAGGAACTCTGTTCCATAAAAGCATAGATCATTTTCTCGGTAGGTATGATAAGTGTTTTAAGGAGGCCTTCTTCATTTTTTATAACAATCTCATCTACTTGGTATCCGTATTTTTTAAACTGCTTTTTACTTACAATTTTGGTACTGTCTCCCTTAATGTGTTCTTTTAAAATGTTATCGGTAAAATTATACCCATCTTTTATTGTTTTACCCCTAAAGTCGGCTACGACATAGGCAAAGAAACGTCCAGAAATCATGTCCATGGAGATCATGGAGAAAACGCCCGGTCGTATTTCATAGCTCTGGGGTTCGGTAGGAACCCGTACTTCAAATCCCATATCGGGTCTTTGGTCCAAATACCATTTGTCGAGATCGGGCAGGAATTGAAGGTCCTCGGGATCATCATTAAACGTAGGGGTTACCTTGGTTACTGTAAACCCTTTTTTTCGCATGAGTGAGATAATCCCTTCGTCCCCGGGAAGGTGGGCAGCACCAACAGCAGCAAAGAGCGATTGGTCTTCCATGATCTTTTCCATGCTATTGGCCATGATGTGATTGCGGCGATCTAATGTGGGGTCGGACCAGTCATCGGTTACTTCACTGTACAATGCATCCACATCGCCTTCGTAATAAAGGTCTTTAAGGAACTCCAAATACTTTTTGGACTCTTCTTCGTTCGCTTCCAAAAGATCCAAAACACCCCTTCGGATTTCTTCCTGCGAATAATCCTCGAACTTAGGTACTTGATCCTCCAATCGCTCCAAGCCATAGATGTCACGTTTGTAATGAGAAGCGACACCATACAAATAGGCATCCAAAAAAGTAGCTTTGTCCCCTTCTTTGGGATCATCTTTGGTAAGCATGGACTCTATGTACAGGGGGTTCATATAGGCAACACTGTCTAAAGGTTCGCCATTCAACTCTTCGTATCGATCGCTTAAGCGTTGGTATTCTTCCTCAGAAAGTACCTTGCGGTAAATATTTTCTCCACCCTCTTCAAATAAGGAGTCGAACAAACCCGAAGAAATGGAGTCGGGGTGTACTTCCATGGCAAAAGCCTCCGAGTTTTTTATGGCAGGGATCACCGAATCGCTGAACTGGAAAACCTTGTTGTCCCTTGAGTGGAATGTACCGAAGAGGTAGGATTTTTTGTCATTCCCTTTGTGGGCGATTTCCCATAGTAGCGCATACTTATCCCTGTTTTGTGCCGTAATTCCTTGATATGCTGAAAAGAAAAAAATACAAAGAGAGATGGATAGGATCCGATGTAATTTCATAATTTACCGACGAGGATTTAACAAAGAGTCTCGTCTCTCAATATTACTAATTTTATACAAGTTCCTATCGGTTGAGGTCCATAAAAAAAATAAAAAACCTTCCCTTAGAGGAAATAAAACAAAAGGCACTCGTTTGGGGGCAGCAATTTAAAGAAGTGATTTGGCTGGACTCCAACGGGCATGATCAAAACCATAGTAGCTATCAGGCTATTCTGGCTGTCGATGCGCTTTCTACTTTACAAATGAGGACCGAAGGGGCTTTCGATCGTCTCGAAGCTTTTCAGAATAAGACCAAAGACTGGCTTTTTGGATATTTTGCTTATGATCTTAAAAACGATGTAGAGCGGTTGCAATCTGGAAATTTTGATGGATTGGATTTCCCAGACCTCTGTTTTTTTCAACCCAAAAAAGTATTCCTGTTCAGTGATTCGGGGGTAGAACTCCATTATTTAAGCGAACTAAGCGATGAAATGGATAGCGATTGGGAGGCTATAATCCATCAATCCTTACCCCAAGTAGTATCCGATGGCGAAAACGTAAAAATACGCCTACGGACTTCTAAAGACAGTTATTTTACCAAGGTTCAACAAATGCTGAACCACATAGAGCGCGGTGATATTTACGAAGCCAATTTTTGCCAGGAATTCTTTTCTGAAGGCACCTCAATAGATCCACTCCGTTCTTTTTTGCATCTAAATGCCATTTCCACGCCGCCCTTTGCTACCTTCCTAAAGTTGGGGGGTAGGTACGCCCTTTCGGCTTCTCCCGAAAGGTATTTAAAGAGGGAAGGAACCACCGTTATTTCACAGCCTATAAAAGGAACTGCCAAGCGGTTGAAGGACCCTGAGGCCGACAAGAGGATGGCAAAATCTTTGGAACACGATCCCAAAGAGCGCAGTGAGAATATCATGATTACCGATTTGGTCCGTAACGATTTGTCCCGATTTGCCGTAAAAGGGTCGGTAGAGGTTGAGGAATTGTGTAAGATCTATACTTTCGAGCAGGTACACCAAATGATTTCTACGATACGATGTGAGGTTCTTCCGTCTATTTCTTCGGTGGAACTTATCCGCAATACATTCCCAATGGGAAGCATGACAGGTGCCCCAAAGATTTCGGCCATGAACATTATAGAACGCTTGGAAGATGCCAAACGGGGACTGTACAGCGGTGCTATAGGTTATTTTATGCCCAATGGGGATTTCGACTTTAATGTGGTTATACGAAGTATTTTGTATAATGCCGACACGGAATACATCAGCTTTTCCGTTGGTGGAGCCATAACCGCTAAATCCATTCCCGAAAACGAATACGAAGAATGTTTGTTAAAGGCCAAAGCCATGCGACAGGTATTGGAAGGGTAATGGCTGGCGATCCACCATCTTTGCGTATTTTAGCGACGATTTGAAATATGGTCGAAGCTTTTAAGAAACATATGGAAAGCGAATTCCCTTATGCACAAGGGAAAAAAATACTGGTTGCCTGTAGCGGTGGCTTGGACAGCATTGCGTTATCCCACCTTTTGTTTCATTCTGGATTCGACATTGCCTTAGCACATTGCAACTTCTCATTACGCGAAGAGGAAAGTGATGAGGATGAGATGTTTGTAAAAAAAACCGCATGGAACTTTAGGGTTCCTTTTTACTCCAAACGTTTTGATACGGACGCTTTTGCCAACCAAGAAAAGGTATCCATACAAATGGCGGCCAGGGAGCTTCGGTATCAGTGGTTCGAATCGCTTCTTGAAGAAGAAGGGTATGACTTTTTGGTGACAGGACACCATGCCGACGACAATCTGGAAACCTTTTTTATCAACCTTTCCCGTGGAACGGGCGTGCGGGGGTTAACGGGGATTCCTTCAAAAAACAAAAACGCTTTACGACCCCTATTGCCCTTTTCGAGAAATGATATTTTGGAATACGCGAAAAGCACAGGCTTGTACTGGCGGGAGGACAGCAGCAACAAAGACACAAAATACCTACGTAATAACATACGGCAAACGTTAATTCCTTCGTTTAAAGATTTAGGGTGGAAAGCGCTAAAAGGATTTCAGAATACCCAAAAATACTTGGGGCAAAGTGAACGGTTGATAGATGATTATATGCAGTTAATCCAAAAGCTGGTTATGGTAGAAACCCAAGAAGGAGTGGCCATTAGCATCCCAAAACTCGAAGACCTTCCCAATACCGACGCTTTGTTGTACGAATTGCTTAGTCCCTTTGGATTTACCGATTTTGATGGAATCCATGATCTGTTGGAAGCACAAACGGGAAAACAAATAACCTCGCCAACGCACACCATTCTTAAGAATAGGGACGAATTGCTAATTTCTGAAAGAAAGGAAAAGCAATCCGAAGCAATTGTGGAAATTTCCGAGTTTGAGACCGAGGTGAATACTCCGATTTCGCTACAATTTTCGGAGGCGGATCGTTTCGAGATTACCAATGCCCATACCATTTTTGTTGCTGCCGACAAACTGAGTTACCCTTTGGTATTGCGCAAGTGGCAGGACGGTGATATGTTCCATCCTTTTGGAATGCAAGGAAAAAAGAAATTGAGTAAGTTTTTTAAAGATGAAAAGTTATCTTTGGTGGCTAAAGAAAATTGTTGGCTCCTTTGTAGTGGCAATCAAATAGTTTGGGTGGTAGGTTATCGCCTGGATGAGCGGTTTAAAGTTACCAAGGAAACCAAGAAAATAATACGAATAGATTATATCCCAAATACCTAGTATGAAGTATATCCTCGCATTAGCGGTTGCATTCTTTTCTGTAACTGTTGGTATGTCCCAAATAATAGAACCCGTAGAGTGGACTACATCGGTAAATGATTTAGGAGACGACAATTTTGAAATAGTCTTTATGGCAGAAATAGACCCAGGATGGTCTATTTATTCCCAACATATTGACGAAGGAGGTCCTATTCCAACCTCGTTTAACTTCGAAAATGTGGGAGATGGTTACGAACTCATCGGGAAAACAGAAGAGGGTACACCGGTAGAAAAATTCGACAAGATCTTCGAAATGGATATGGCTTTCTTCTTTGAACACGCCACTTTCAAACAAAAAATAAAAAGAACAAACCCTTCATTAACAACTGTTAATGTCTATTTGGAATACCAGACCTGTGATGACGAGAAATGTATTTTCGCCGACGAGAATTTTGAAATTCCCTTAGTAGGCGGAAGCACAAAAAATACTGCTAATCTCGATGTTACCGATATTGACAAAGCCAAAACCGAAGCTCTTATCATAGAGGTGAAAGGGGAACTTGAAGAGAAAGAAAAGAAAGGCTATTGGGCTATTTTTCTTTTAGGTTTTATAGGGGGATTACTGGCTTTAATGACACCTTGTGTTTTCCCTATGATCCCTTTAACGGTGTCCTTTTTTATAAAAGGATCCAAAAGTAAAGGGAAGGGACTTCGAAATGCAATCCTGTATGGTTTCTTTATCTTTTTAATTTACGTACTCCTTAGTTTGCCTTTCCATTTACTGGACACTATAGATGAAGGGATATTAAATAATATATCCACCAACGTATGGCTTAACATTCTGTTTTTTGCCGTCTTTTTGGTGTTTGCTTTCTCGTTCTTTGGCTATTTCGAGCTTACATTACCAAGTTCTTGGAGCTCTAAAATGGACGAAAAGGCTACAAAAATTGGAGGAGGCATAGGAATCTTTTTTATGGCACTTACCCTTGCCATTGTATCCTTTTCTTGTACAGGGCCTATTTTAGGAGGCCTTTTAGGAGGGTCATTAAGTCAGGATGCTGCTGCGATGGAGCTTACTTTTGGAATGGGAGGATTTGGTTTTGCATTGGCACTTCCATTTGCACTATTCGCACTTTTCCCTAATATGCTTAATTCACTCCCCAAGAGTGGAGGTTGGCTCAACACGGTAAAAGTTGTGCTTGGTTTTGCAGAACTGGCTTTGGCTTTCAAATTCCTTTCCAATGCAGACTTGGTAATGCATGCAGGTATTTTGAAACGGGAGATTTTTATCGGAATTTGGATTTTGTGTGCCTTGGGCATGGCTTTGTATCTCTTCGGATTTATACGGTTCCCGCACGATGGTCCAAAGAAACGCCCCATCCCTAAAGGAAATTTGTTTGTAGGTATTTTGGCAACGGCTTTTGCTATATATATGATTCCAGGATTAACCAATACAAAGTATAATAACCTTAAATTGTTGAGTGGTCTAGCACCACCCCTGTCATACAGTTTGTACGAGCAACCTGTTTCCCCTTTAGCACAACTTACTATTTACAAGGATTTTTCCAAAGGGGTCGAGGCAGCCAAAGTAGCTAACAAGCCCATCATGATCGACTTTACCGGATGGGCCTGTGTTAACTGTAGGAAAATGGAAGAACATGTTTGGACAGATCCTGAGGTTTTCAAGGTTATAAAAGATGAGTTTATTTTAATTTCCCTATATGTAGACGATCGTGAAAAGCTTCCTGAGGAAGATCAATTCACTTTCTTGAAACCTACAGGGGGTACTAAAAAAATAAGAACCGTAGGGGATTTATGGGGAACTTTCCAAACAGTGAATTTTAAGAATAATTCTCAACCTTTCTATGTGTTGATGAATGATAATTATGAACTTTTGAACAAGCCCACGGCCTATACCCCTAACATATCGGAATATTTAGCATGGCTTAAAGATGGCTTAGCCAATTTCAAATAAAAAACTAATCCAAGATGAAACGTTTTCTTTTACTATATGTCCTTTTTGTGTGCACTGCACTATGGGCACAGGATGATTATGTGAAAAATAATTACAACAAGACAGAAACTACCATCACCATGCGCGATGGTATAAAGTTGCATACTACGATCTATTCGCCTAAGGATACTTCCAAAAAGTACCCAATATTAATGCAGCGTACTCCGTATAGCAGCCGCCCTTATGGGGAAGATCAGTTCAGATCCTCAATTGGCCCGAATCAATTTTTGATGAAAGAAGGTAACATTATTGTGTACCAAGACGTACGCGGTCGATGGATGAGCGAAGGGGTGTACGATAACATGCGGGCTTATATTCCCAACAAAAAAGGAAAACAAGTAGACGAAGCAAGTGATACCTACGATACCATAGACTGGTTGGTGAAAAATGTACCCAATAACAACGGAAACGTTGGGGTTTGGGGGATTTCATATCCTGGTTTTTACGCCACTTACTCGTTGTTGGATTCGCACCCAGCCCTTAAAGCCGTTTCACCTCAAGCCTGTATTGGTGATTTCTATTTCGATGATTTTCATCATAACGGAGCCTATTTGTTGAGCTATTGGAGAGCTACAGCAGTATTTGGTTACGAGAAGACAGAGCCAACCGATAAATCATGGTATACCTTCCCGCAATTGGATTCCAAAGATCAGTACCAGTTCTTCTTAGATGCTGGGCCCTTGTCCAATCTAGACCAGTATTATGGGGAAGACAATGTATTTTGGCAGCAGTTAAAAGATCACCCCAATTATGATGAATTTTGGAGGTCACGTGGAATTATCCAACACCTTAAGGAAATTAAACCAGCTGTAATGGTTGTAGGTGGATTGTTCGATGCCGAAGATCTATATGGTCCATTTGAAACCTACGAGAAAATAGAACAGAATAGCGATAACTACAACACGGTTATTTTTGGACCTTGGAGCCATGGAGATTGGGCACGTAACCGCGAGCGACAGGCAATTGGGAATGTATATTTTGGTTCCAATTTGTCTAGGGATTACCAAAAGGATGTGGAGACGACTTTCTTTAACCATTTCCTTAAAAATGGTGGAAAAGGGAAGCCCAATTTACCCGAAGCCCATATGTTCG
>JANQKN010000187.1 GCA_028281065.1 Flavobacteriaceae bacterium
CCCTTCACTGCTTCGTCCCGTAATGGCAACATTAATACCCTCTTGCAAAAATGCTTTTGCAATACCGTAACCAATTCCTTTGGTTCCACCTGTAATGAAACCTACTTTTCCCATTAAATTTCCCATGCTATAAAATTTGTTTCCTAAAAGTACAAAGTTCCTGTGTGATCCATTTATTATTTCACTAAATTTCGAACTATGATCCGATGGGCCCTAATCTTGTTCATAACTTTTCCATACAAAGCTTTGTGCCAAGATGAATTGGTGGACATTGCTTCCCTATCTACCGAATTCGATTATGAAATACGCTATGCCACCCCACAAAACTTTATCGGCGAAACCTTGTACGACTGTGCCAAATGCTTGTTACGGCCCGAAGTTGCCGAAGCTTTGGTGGAAGCCAACCAATATTTCTGCGAATTGGGGTATAAGATCAAATTCTACGATTGCTACCGCCCTTTGGATGTTCAGAAAAAGATGTGGTCCAAAGTTCCCAGACCTACCTACGTGGCCAATCCCTATGGAAAAGGGAGCATACACAACAAAGGGGCTGCTGTAGATATCACCTTGGTGACTTTAGAAGGCTGTTATGTAGAGATGGGAAGCGATTACGATTATTTTGGAAGGGAAGCCCATATAGACAACTACAATTTTTCGGAAGAAATCCTAGCCAACCGAAAGCTGTTGATCGATGGGATGCGCAAACACGGGTTCCAGACCGTACGTACCGAATGGTGGCACTATAGTTATCGCAAAAACAGATCCTTCCCCACCCTCAACGATCCTTTGCCTTGCAATTAAACCTATCTTTTATGTGCAAAATAGTTGTTGCTTGCCGTATCTTTGCAGCAAATTTTTGTTCGTGGATATATCTATTAAAACTTTCAGAATCATAAGCGTACTCGAAGCCGTATCATTCTTAGTACTATTGGGCATAGCTATGCCCTTAAAATACATCTGGGACCGACCCGAAATGGTTCAGGTTGTGGGAATGGCACACGGAATCCTATTCATGCTTTACGTAATAGGTGCTTATTTCATTAAAGAAAAACTACAATGGCCTTGGTCTACTTTCTTGGTAGTACTGCTTTGCTCCGTACTCCCTTTTGGGCCTTTTTACGCAGAACGTAAGTATTTAAGATGAACCGAGCTACCTTAGAAACATATTTCGACTGGCTTAACAGCTATTTTATCGAATTGGGTATGAACCAAACGCTTTCCTTAGCGTTGAGTACGTTTATAAACTGTATTCTGGTGGCCCTATTGGTCACCCTTTTGGATATTGCCACCCGCAAGATTATCGTAACGGGTTTCCGTGTTTTTAGCGATAAAACCAAAACCACTTTCGACAACTTCTTGGTAAAAAGCAATTTCCCGCGATTTGTAGCCCATTTTGTCCCCGTTGGGGTCATTTGGTACGTGGAGCCCATGTTGTTTAAGGGATACCCGTCCCTATCGCAGTTTTTGCTTACTACCATAGATGTATACTTGGTCATACTAAGTGTTTTGGTGTTCCGAAGTATCCTTAGAACCACGGTCAACTATCTAAAGACAAAGGACAAATACAAGGACAAGCCCCTTGAAAGCTATGTACAAGTCCTTATGATCTTTGCTTGGGGAATTGGTTTGTTCCTTATTATTAGCCGTCTTACCGGATATCAGGTAAAAAGCTTGCTCACCCTGGGGGCTGCATCGGCAGCTTTACTGCTTATTTTCCGGGATACTATTTTAGGATTTGTAGCAAGCATACAGGTAACCGTAAATGATATCGTTAGAATTGGTGATTGGATTACTTTTAGCAAATACGGTGCCGATGGCTACGTAACCGAAATCAATCTGGCAACGGTACGCGTTCAGAATTTCGATAACACCTATACGACCATCCCTACGTACAGTTTAACTTCCGATTCCTTCCAAAACTGGCGGGGAATGCAGGAAAGTGATGGCCGTAGGATAAAGCGTTCGCTTCATATAAAACAAGGCAGTGTTGCTTTTGTTTCTGAAGAAGATATTTCGAAATTGTCGCAGATCGAGCTTATTGCTACCTATCTATCCGATAAAGAATCTGAAATTTCTGAATTCAACAAAAAATCCAACGCAGATAGGAACCTCCTTATCAACGGCAGGAACCAAACCAACTTGGGAGTCTTTAGGATCTACGTAGAGAATTACTTGAAATCGCTTTCAGAAATAAACAAGGGAATGTTCTTAATGGTACGCCATTTGGCCCCTACCGCAGAAGGGATTCCGTTGGAGGTATACTGTTTTAGTAAAAGTAAGGAATGGCAGGAATACGAAAAGATCATGTCGAACATTTTCGATCATCTAATAGCTGCAACTCCGTATTTTAACCTGGAAATTTTCGAAAAACCATCCAGTAAGGATGTTATCGGGTTAGGGAACAACTAATCCCCCAACCGATCCTTAACAAATTCCACCTGTGTTTTTCCGTGGGGTTTGGGTTTCCCGTTTTCGTCTAGGCTTACCATGATAATGGTGTCTATGGTAATGATGGTTTCCCGGGTCATCTTGTTGCGCACTTCACACTTTAAGGTAACCGATGTCCTACCAAAGTTGGCTACTTCCAGTCCAATTTCTATGATGTCCCCTTTTTGGGCAGAACTACGAAAATTGATCTCACTCATGAACTTGGTTACCGTGCGTGGGTTTTCCAACTGAATGATCGCATATAAGGCGGCCTCCTCATCGATCCATTCCAACAAACGACCCCCAAACAAGGTTCCGTTGGGGTTTAAATCTTCAGGTTTAATCCATTTTCTGGTGTGAAATCTCATCTTAAAACAAAGTGTGTTGTTTGTCCATTACGGGAATCTTTATGTCCGTTCCCAATCGGGCATTGATCTTTTCTATAAAATAAGCAGAAAGCAAGGGCGAAGCTTTCTCTACATTTTGATGGACAAAAAAGTAAATATCCTGCAATCCTTGATCCACCCACTCTTCCAATCGGTCCACCCAATCGTCCAGTCGAGTGTAATCGCTTTCATGATTGGCTCCATTGTATCGAATAAAGGCAGAAGGCGTAGTCATTCGCATGTGCAACAAATCCCTCCTTCCAGCAGTATCCACAACTATATTACTAATGTTATAACGCTCCATAATATCATAAAGCTCGTTGGCTACAGCTTCATCATTAAACCAGTCGGTATGACGGAATTCTACCGCCACACGCATGTCTTGGGGTATGGCTTCAAAAAAAGGAACCAAACGATCCATGTTTTTGGGCCCAAAGGTTCCGTGCATCTGTACAAAGGGCATTTCCAGTTTCTCTTTCAGGTTAGAAACATTCAGTAAATATTCGTTCCAATAGCCTTCAAAATCCTGCAAGCGTTTCCAATGAGTAACACCCTGGAAAACCTTTGGAAAAAAACGAAAATCCGCTGGGGTTTTATCATACCAACCTGCAAAGGTATCGGCAGGGAATATCCTATAAAAAGTAGCATTGAGTTCTATGGAATTGAACTGGGTCCCATAGTATACCAACTCATCTTTGGTGCCCCGTGGGTAAAACCCCTTCAAGTCGGCACGGTTCCATTTGGCACAGCCTACATAAACATTGGGTTTCTCGGTTTTTTCTTGACCAGAAAGCAGCTTTTTTGTTCCCGGGGAATCGGGAGGTAATGTAAAGTCTATAAGGGATGGGTTATCAACTTTTCCGAACTTCATATCGTACTTTTCCGTAAAGATATCCAAAATCCTTCAGGGATTTTTTAAAAAGTGGGTTTCGTTTGTAACAAAAAATCCCCAGTTGAGTCTAATTAATATTATTAAACATCTCGAAAAACCATGAAAGCATTAAAACTATTGATTGTTGTATTCGCATTGGTAGCGTTCACTCCTATTTCTAACGCGCAAACTGCGGAGGAGATCATTGCCAATTATTTTGAAAACACAGGTGGAATAGACGCCTGGAAAAAAATAGAATCCATGAAAGCTACGGGGACTGCCGCCTTTGGTCCACAAAAATTCCCCTTTACCATGTATATGGTAAAAGATGGTAGAATGGTAGCTCATGTAGACTTACAAGGACAAAACTTCATTCCCCAAGCCTTCGACGGGGAAAACCAATGGCAGATGAACTTCCAAAGCATGGAAGCTGAAGCCTCAGATTCCGAAACTTCACACAACTACAAAGTAAACGATGCTAAGGACTTCCCGGATCCGTTTCTGGATTATGCATCTAAAGGATATTCTATTTCCTTGGAAGGAAAGGAAACCATAGAAGGTACAGAGGCCTACAAAGTAAAGTTGACCAAAAACAAGATTTTGGTCGATGGTAAAGAAGAGGATTTTTCTGTAACCTACTATTTCGATGCCGAAAACTTCGTACCTATTGTTTCTGAACAAATGATTACCTCTGGACAGCAAAAAGGAATGGTGACCCAGACCCTTTATAGTGACTACCTAGAAGCTGGGGATATCTTCTACCCTCACACCATGGATGTGAAAATGGGCGGACAGGTAATACAGACTATCAGCACTTCCGAGATTGAATTCAATGCAGACATAGACGGCTCTATTTTTGTAATGCCCGAGAAGGCTGCCTCTACGGAAGACAAAAATTAAACATACTAACATAGGTCCCCTGCTTGCAGGGGATTTTTTCATTCAAAAAAACGAACCATGAAAAAAGCAACGCTATTTTTGTGTTCCCTGTTTCTGTTACCCCTGGCTATTTCTGCCCAGGAAATTGCTCTTAAAGGAAAAGAGCTCTTTGGGGACATGAATGCACGCCATATAGGCCCTGCCCTTATGAGCGGACGTATTAACGATCTAGAAATGCACCCAACCAATACGCGAATCCTTTATGCAGGTACTGCTGGTGGTGGTGTATGGAAAAGTGTGGACGGAGGAGCCACCTTCTCTCCTATTTTTGAAGAATATCCCCAATCCATTGGTGTGGTAACCTTAGACCCTAAAAACCCAGACAATGTGATTTGGGTAGGAACCGGGGAAACTTGGACCCGAAACTCGGTCTCCATTGGTGACGGTCTTTACCGTTCGGAAGACGGAGGAAGCACTTGGAAAGAAATCCCAGGTTTTGAAAACAGCGAGCGCATTGCTTCTGTAGTTATTAACCCCAATAACACCAACGAAGTGTATGTGGGTGTTTTAGGAGCGTTGTGGAGCGACAGTGAAGACCGCGGAGTGTACAAAACCACAGATGGTGGTAACACCTGGAGCAAAGTTCTTTACATAGGTCCATCCACAGGAGCTGCCGATGTTATTATGGATCCCAAGAACCCCAATATTCTTTATGCCTCCATGTGGGAGTTTAGACGAAGTGCCTGGGGATTCGAATCGGGAGGAGCTACAAGCGCTCTGTATAAGTCTACCGATGGCGGAAAAAACTGGAACAAAATCCACAATGGATTTCCGAGTGGTGATTTAGGAAGGATAGCCGTAGCGGTTGCACCTAGCGACAACACTATCCTTTATGCCGTATTGGAAACCGAAGACAAAACCAAAAATGGCCTGTGGAGATCTTCCAATGCTGGACAAAGTTGGGAACACCTAAACAACGATTTTGGTTTGGTGGTGCGTCCCTTTTACTTTTCCCGAATTACAGTAGATCCCAAAGACCCCAATGTAATTGTAAAAGGAGGATTGAGTGGTTCTATTAGCCGTGACGGAGGAAAAACGTTCAAGGATTTAGGGAATATGCACAGCGACATTCATGATGTTACCTTTCATATAAACGATAGCGATATTATGTACTCTGGTACCGACGGAGGTGTTTATCGCTCTTGGAATGGAGGTACCACCTTCGAAATTGTGGAGAACCTACCCCTATCCCAATTCTATCATATAAGTGTGGACGATGCCGAGCCTTACAATGTTTATGGAGGTTTACAGGACAACGGTTCTTGGTATGGACCTTCCTCTTCCCCAGGAGGCGTAAATGCACGCGACTGGAACAGTGTTGGTTTTGGTGATGGATTCAGGGTATTGAAACACCCCACCAAGAACATCATCTATTCCGAAATGCAAGGTGCTCAAAACGTTTGGAGATACGATGCCGATAGAAACAAAACCAAAACGGTACAGCCCCTTCAGGAAAAAGGGAAGGCAAAATTGCGTTGGAATTGGAACGCACCCATGGCGGTAAGTCATCATGTACCTGATCGTTTCTATATGGGAAGCCAATTCGTGCACAGAAGTAATGATATGGGGGATTCTTGGGAAATTATATCCCCAGACCTTACCACCAACGATCCAAGCAAACAAAATCAGGCTTCGTCTGGAGGGCTTTCCATGGATAACAGTGGGGCCGAAAACCATACCACTATTTTCACCATTGCGGAATCGCCATTGGACGCCAATATCCTTTGGGTAGGAACCGACGATGGAAACATACAGGTAACCCAAAATGGAGGGAAAAGCTGGGATAATGTTACCGCTAACATTACGGGTATCCCTGCCAACACTTGGGTATATCATATAGAAGCCAGTGTACACGGTAAAGGAACTGCTTATGCGGTTTTCGATGGCCACACCCATGGTGACTTTAAACCATATGCACTTAAAACCACCGATTTTGGTAAAACGTGGACCAATATCATTTCGGACGATATGCAAGCACCTGCCTTTGTTAGAAATATACAGGAAGACTATGTAAACGAGGACTTACTGTTCCTTGGAACCGAAATGGGATTGTATGTAACCATTAATGGAGGAAAGAACTGGTCACAGTTTACCAACAACATGCCTCCTGTAGCTGTTCATTTTGTCGATTTGCAAAAGCAGACTAATGATATTGTTATGGGTACCCACGGACGTGGTGTTATCATTATAGACGATATAAGCCCATTGCGCGAATTGAACCAAGAAGTATTGAGCAAGGATGTTCATTTCTTCAACAACGACACCTTCACTATGAAGGAAAGTAGCGGGTTTGCAGGTAGTTTTGGTGCAGAGACCCAATTTGTAGGGCGCAACAAGTCCAACGCTGCCCGAATTGTATATTACCTTAAAAAAAGGCACACATTTGGTAAAATGGGCTTGGAAATCCAAGATATGGATGGAAATACCATCACGATCATTCCTCCTGGAAAGTCCAAAGGAATCAATGTCGTGAATTGGGGATATACTACAGATATGCCCAAAATGGCAGAAGGTAAAACCTTTGCCTTTGGTGGATTTACCCCAAAAAGGGTTCCAGCAGGTAAGTACAAGGTTATATTAACCAAAGGGAAAAAGAAGTACGAACACATCATCGAAACCCAATACGATGATACTTCCCTTACTACGTTACCAGAACGTAAAGAGCAGGAAAAATACACCAACGATCTTTACGACATGGTAGAAGACCTTGCGTATACCGTACACCAACTTACCGAATACCAGAAGACGGCACAGATGGTTATGGAAAAGCACCCAAAGGGAAAGAAAACGGCCCAAAAGCTTTATGACGCTTTTGAGAACTTAAGGAGTGAGCTTGTAATTACCACAGGTGACAATTATGTTGCCTCTGCAGAACCGGAACTTCGGGAGCGCATGGGTACATTGTATTCCAGCGTAGCTAGTAGTTACGATCGCATATCGCAAGCCAGAAAGGATAATTACACCCTTATTTCCGACGAGTATAAAGATGCTAAAGGGCGTTTCCAAGAAATTATGGACAAGGAAGGCAAGAAGTTTGTCGCTTTTCTGGAAAAGAACGAACTAAAAAAGCCCAACATAAAAACCAAAGAAGAATTCCTGAAAAAATAAAGGAATCAACGTATATGAAAAAGGCTCCGCTACCTCAGGGTTCAGGAGCCTTTTTTTATGTTGTAGAGCTTGTTAAAAACACGTTCATAACTCTTAGGACCGCTTTATTTTTTAAGTCACTTTATTCCTACTTTTAATAAAACAACCCCGTTATGGAAGAAAGAGACCGAGTCCTAGTAGAACTTCGCCCACAAATTCCCACTGCTCAGATACTTCCGGGAATGACTTCTGAAGAAGCCTTTCAAAACAACACAATACGGCCTATTGCCAAGCTTCAAAATGATTTATTGATAGCCGTTTTCAGAAACTATGTGCGGAAGCATAAAAACGTATTTTATGACCTCTCCATCGAAAAAAGATTGGATTACATAGAAAATGCTGTCCATAAGGATATGAAGTTCAGAAATTCCCTAAAAGGAATCCTCATAGGGCAATTTACCATACATGAATACGAAACCTATACCCAAAACTCGTCTGCACTTAACAAACGCATGATGAATATTGTAAAGGAGCGGCTAAAAAGCAGCGTTCAATTACTGGAATACGCCCAAGTATCTTAATCCAACAAGGAAACCCCGTTTAAATCCGTAGTAAGTACGTCGCTCATATAGTCAAAGAAAGGGCGCAGTAACTTAAAATGGTGCAATACATTATCGGCAAAGTCGGGGGAAAGTACTTCTTTGTCTGTAAAAGAATGGGTAACAAAAAAATTCTTTAATCGGATTAGGTCTATATTGGGATCGTCCTTGGAAAAACCTTTGGGGGCAGTCTTTACAGGATCCCAAGCATGAAATTCCCCTCCAAACGCTTTAGCAAACTCTTTATCTGCTAAAATGTTACGGATTTCAGTTGCATCCATCTGGAATTCCTGACGAATCCGTAAAAGGTCGGCAGGTTCTGGGCTAAAAAAGCCTCCCGCCATAGCAGAATTACCCCCCGGTTCTATTCTAAGATAGTAACCACCACGCCTATGGGCACCTGCCCTACTAAAACTTACACTTCTATGAATATTGTATGGGGTTTTATCCTTACTGAAACGGATATCCCTATTGATCCGGAATACCTTAAGTTTTTCAATTTGATCGTCTACATTAAGTCCTGCTTCCAGTTCGGCATAAAGTTGCTTAAGGACTTTTTCGTTGGCTTGGTACTGCTTCTTGTTTTCCTGCATCCAATCTTTATGATTGTTCTTTTTTAGGTCTTTCAGGAAACTCAATACTTCTTTGGGTAACGCACTCATGTGTTTTTTGATTTAGAAAAAGGAAGGTACAAAAAACCTAGGAAGTTTAAAGTACCACTTCATGAAGCAGTAAACCACTGGCTGGCACAATCCGCTCCAATTTCATTGTAGTGTCCGCTTTTAGGCTGTTTTCAATATCCTGTAAGGTAAGCTTGCCTTCACCCACATCAAAAAGGGCGCCCATCATCAACCGTATCTGATGCCTCTTGAATCCTTTTCCCCGAACCCGAAACAAATAGCTCTTCTCAGGAAAAAAATTGGCTTTGTATGCATTGTTGGCTTCGATCACACTTTCGTTAATGGTTACAATGGTTTTGGTTTCTGGATTGGGTTTGTAGGCATAATTTTTAAAGTCGTGCGTACCTTTAAACAATTGAGCAGCTTCTTTCATACGTTCCAAGTCCAAATCTTCGATAACGGTATACATAAAAGGGGCTGAAAAGGGGTGGCTTTTAGCACCAAAGGCAAAAAGATAGAGGTATTCTTTCTGTTTAGGGGCGTCTATAATATTGAATGAAGCATCTACCTCCCGAACATCCAATGCCTTAATATCCTGAGGTAAATTTCTATTGAAAAGAGGCAGGAATTCCTCCAACACCAAAGGGTCATTATCCAAAAACAACTCCACATATTGCATATGGGCAGAGACTTTGGCATCGGTACGGCCCGAAGCCAATAACTTAAAGTGGGAATGCCCCAAAACATATTGCAGGGTTCGGGATACCATGCGTTCCAGAGTAAGCACGTCGGGCTGTTTTTGCCATCCATGATAGCGGAATCCTAAGTACTGTAAATGAATAAGATAGTAGTGCCGTTTCTGAAACATTATGCAAAAATACCTATATTTAATGAGTTCAACTTAAACCAAATTCGTATGACAACAACCAACAAACCCAATGCCCTATACTGGATCATTGCAGTGATTGCGCTGCTCTGGAACCTTATGGGATTATTACGATTTATAACGGCAACATTTATGGCCGACACCTTAACCGACGATTATCCTTCTGAAATTTTAGAAATTTTTAATGGCATGCCCACCTGGTATACCGTACTCTTTGGAGTTGCAGTTATAACGGGGGTTCTTGCAGCTCTCTTTCTATTATTAAAGAAAAGGTTCGCAGTCGTGTTATTCCTTTTGTCTCTTATAGCCGTACTAATTCAGATGCCCTATTGGATGTTTGCCACAGACATTATTGAAGTAGCGGGTATGGCAGAAGCGATTACCATGCCGATTATTGTAATTATAGTCGCCTTATTCCTGTATATGTATAGTAAAAGTGCTGCCAAAAAAGGCTGGCTTTCTTAATAAAACTACCATAACCACAGTTGGGTCCTATCTATAACAGACCTAAAAAACGCCCCTGGATACTAGGGGCGTTTTCTTATGCTACTACTTCGTCTTTATCGTATTTGTGCCTTGATCGCAAGGTTTTTTCCACATCTCTTAAGTGAAAGCCTTTGGCCTGTAGCAAAACCATGAAGTGGAACATAAGGTCTGCACTTTCGTCCAAGAAATTCAAGTCGTTGTCGTCCATGGCCTCTATAACCACTTCCACAGCTTCCTCCCCTACTTTTTGTGCTGCTTTACTCACCCCTTTCCTGAAAAGGGAAGCTACATAGCTGTTCGTACGTTCTGGGTTGTTCCTTCGTTCGTCGATAACCTGCTCCAAATAGGAAAAGAAGCCAAAATTGGGACGGTTACGCTCCCCCCAACAGGTATCCGACCCTTTATGACATACGGGACCCGTTGGTGTTGCTTGGATTAACAAGGTATCGTTATCACAATCTACTTGTACAGAAGTTACTTCCATATAATTTCCAGATTCCTCCCCTTTGGTCCACAATCGGCCTTTACTCCTACTGAAAAAAGTAACTTGACCTGTTTGCTGTGTTGTTGCTAAGGCTTCTTCGTTCATAAAGCCCAGCATAAGTACATTCTTGGTGGTTCCGTCCTGCACTACGGCAGGAACCAAGCCATCTGGGTATTTTGCATAATTAATTTCCATAGGTCTGCTATTAGGTTTGTTTTATAGGCGAACAGGGATGTCCTGTCGCTTTAATTCTTGTTTTAATTCTATAATTTCTATTTCCTTAAAGTGAAAAACACTTGCTGCCAAGGCAGCATCGGAAAGTCCGTACTTAAACACATGCGTAAAATGATCTATAGTTCCTGCTCCACCAGAAGCAATCACTGGAATATTGACCAATGCATTAAGCTTTGCCAAGGCTTCTTGGGCAAAACCATTTTTAGTGCCATCGTGATCCATAGAGGTGAAAAGTATTTCGCCAGCTCCACGGTTCTCCACTTCTTTTGCCCAATCCCAAAGGGAAATTTCTGTAGGTACCTTTCCCCCAACCAAATGAACCTTCCAATCCCCTTCTACTTGTTTGGCATCTATAGCTACTACAATGCATTGGGAACCAAATTTGGTGGCCAATTCGTTGATGAGTTCAGGCCTTTTAACAGCGGCAGAGTTTATGGATACTTTATCAGCGCCGTTTTTAAGCAATAATTCCACATCTTCAACACTTTTAATGCCGCCTCCGACCGTAAAGGGAATATCCAGTTGTGTTGCGGTTTCCCTTACCAAATGCACTAAAGTGCTCCTTTGTTCTTCGGTGGCCGAAATATCCAAAAAAACCAGTTCGTCGGCTCCCTGCTCCGCATACAGTTTTGCCAATGCTATAGGATCGCCAGCATCCCGTAATCCTTTAAAGTTAATCCCTTTAACCGTACGACCGTTTTTTATATCCAAACAAGGAATAATCCGTTTCGTCAACATACTATTCGTTTTTAATGTTAAGATCGAAACCATCGTAAAAGCCTAAATCCTGGGCTTCCAACTGTTTTACCCAAAAGGCAATTTGCCCGGTATGATAGCTGTAATGTTCTACCACGTGCATAATGATTCCTATTCCCGATAGCTGAAATCCCTGTACATCCCTAATTCTTACAAGTTCATCATCAGAAACATCCTGAATGGTTCGTATGGCTTGGGAAACAACTTCCTCCAAGGATTTTAACAATTCCCCTTTGGAATAGCCGCCTTTGGCTTCAAACTCGGCATCCCGGACACGTACATCTGCAGAATTTCCTAAAGAAGAGATTGCGTACTGCCGTATGTTTCCACAAAGATGCAGGATGAGATTGCCTATGCTATTTGAAATTCCATTGGGACGTTTCCAGATGGCTTCTTCCCCAATTTTTTCTAAGGCAATACCTATCATCCGACCACTTTCTTGCATGCGATAGATCGCATTTTCTTTAAATTCCCGTATAAGTAGTTCTTTCATGACGTAGCAATTATATAATCTTCCAATTGTTTTAAAGATATTCTATTTTCATAAATGGCTTTCCCTATGATGGCTCCTTCGCATCCTAAACTAGCCAATTTAGGCAGTTCTTCAAAAGTAGAGACACCTCCTGAAGCAATCAGCTTTACATCGGTATTTTCCAAAATCGTCCTGTAAAGTCCAAAGGACGGGCCTTCTAGCATCCCATCCTTGGATATGTCCGTACAAATTACATATTTCACCCCTTTGCTTTCGTAATCCTGTATAAAGGGGATTACTTCTTGGGTGCTTTCTTCTGTCCATCCGTTTACAGCCACCTTTCCATATTTAGCATCGGCACCTAAAATGATCTTTGTGCTGCCGTAGGTTTTCAGCCATTGGCCAAAAAGGGATGGGTCTTTTACCGCGATGCTCCCTCCTGTAATTTGTTGGGCTCCACTTTCGAAAGCAATGCGCAAATCTTCATTGGACTTAATTCCACCTCCAAAATCGATCTTTAGGGAGGTTTTCGAGGCAATTTGCTCCAACACCTTGTAATTTACAATATGTTGACTCCTAGCTCCGTCTAAATCCACAAGGTGCAGGTGCTCAACACCATGAGCTTCAAAAGCCTTGGCTACTTCCAGAGGGAGCTCATTGTAGATCTTTTGTGTATTGTAATCCCCTTTGGAAAGCCGTACGCACTTTCCATCAATAATATCCATAGCGGGTATAATTCTCATGTCTTATAGTTCTAAAAAGTTCTTTAATAACCTGGCGCCCATTTTACTGCTTTTTTCAGGATGAAACTGAACGCCATAAAAATTGTCCTTCTGTAATGCTGCACTATAGGGTATTCCATATTGGGAACAGGCTATGGTTTCCTCTACAATAGGCGCATAATAGCTATGCACAGAGTACATGTATTCTTTTTCTGAAATGCCCTGAAAAAGTTCCGATTTATAGTCGTAAACGGTATTCCATCCTACTTGAGGGACTTTCAAAATGCTAGAAAATTTGCAAACATCTACATCGAAAATATTCAGGCCCTGTGTGTTTCCTTCTTCAGAATAACGGCACATTAGCTGCATTCCCAAGCAAATCCCCAATACAGGTTGTGTTAATTGGGGGATAAGGTTATGCAAGCCTGTTGCCTTTAGCTTTTCCATAGCCGTACTTGCTTCGCCAACCCCTGGAAATATTATTTTATCCGAACGTTCAATCTCTGATGCATCCGCACTTAGGGTTGCCTCGTAGCCCAAACGCTCCAAAGCAAACAGAATGCTCTGTATATTTCCCGCTCCGTAATCTATAATGGTAGTTTTCATTACAATACCCCTTTGGTTGATGGAAGGATCATTTTATCAGCATCCCTCTTTATGGCAGATTTTATGGCCTTTGCAAATGCCTTGAAAATGGCTTCTATCTTATGGTGCTCGTTCGTCCCTTCGGCTTTGATGTTGAGATTGGCCTTGGCCCCATCGGTAAAGCTTTTAAAGAAATGGAAAAACATCTCCGTGGGCATTTTTCCGATCATTTCCCGTTTAAATTCGGCATTCCAAACCAACCAATTACGTCCCCCAAAATCGATCGCAACCTGTGCCAAGCAGTCGTCCATGGGCAGACAGAACCCATAGCGTTCCATACCCAACTTATCCCCTATGGCAATACTGAATGCTTCCCCTAAGGCAATGGCAGTATCTTCAATGGTGTGATGTTCATCGACTTCCAGGTCGCCTTTCACCTTGATTTTTAGATCTATATTCCCATGCCTGGCTATTTGATCCAGCATGTGATCGAAAAAGGCAATGCCCGTATCTATGTCACTTTCTCCCGAACCGTCTAAATCCAATTGAATCCCGATCTGTGTTTCCCGCGTATCGCGCTGTACCATTGCCTGCCTATTTGGAAGCCTTAGGAAATGGTAAATCGTTTCCCAGTCGTTGCTTTCCAAGGCAATGAAATCGTTCAAGCTTTTTTCGGAAACGGAGATTTCCCCGGTACCCAATCGGGTTCCATCGTTGATATAAATGCCCTTAGCACCTAAGTTTTTGGCTAATTCCATATCGGTTAACCGATCGCCAATGACAAAGGAATTGGTGAGATCATAGCTTTCGGAAAAATACTCGATCAATAAACCTGTCCCGGGTTTTCGTGTAGGAGCATTTTCATGGGGAAATGTTCTGTCTAAAAAGACTTTATCGAAGACGATCCCCTCATTTTCGAAAGTATTCAATATAAAATCATGAACGGGCCAAAAGGTTTCTTCTGGAAAAACGTCAGTCCCCAACCCATCCTGATTGGTAATCATAACCAACTCGTAATCCAATTCCTTGGCAATTTTACCCAGGCCTGCAAATACTTTGGGGTAAAAGATCAATTTATCAAAAGAATCGATCTGCTCGTCGGTGGTTTCTTTAATCAGGGTTCCGTCCCTGTCTATGAACAATACTTTTTTCATCTTTTTAGTGTGTATAAAACTTGAATTGTCTTTGTATTTTCTTCAGGTGTCCCAATGGTAATGCGCAAGGTGTTTTCGCAGTTAAGCAGTTTACTTCGGTTACGTACCACAATACCACACTCCAGCAATTCTGTATAACGCCTAAAGGCATCGTCCATTCGTATAAGAAGGAAATTGGCATTAGAGGGAAATATCTTTTCTACGGTATCCAAACCTTGAAGCGCTGCTATCATGCGATCCCGTTCCGAAACAATACAATCAACGGCATTAGCGACTTTGGAATTATCCTTAAGTTGTTCGTAGGCATACTCCTGGGTTAAGGCATTGATGTTATAGGGAGGCTTTATTTTATTGAGGAAAGCAATGATTTCTGAAGACGCATAGCAAATCCCCAAGCGAATCCCTGCCATCCCATAGGCTTTGGACAACGTTTGGGTAACAATAAGGTTGTTGTACTCGCCTATCCTACTTACCCAGCTGTTGGTTGTTGAAAAATCGATATAGGCTTCGTCTATCACTACAATTCCCTGAAATCCTTCAACAAGCTCCCGTATCTGTCTTTCATCGATAGCATTTCCTGTTGGATTATTGGGTGAACAAATAAAAAGCAACTTGGAATTTTGGGTTTGCGATTGCAAAATAGCAGACACATTAGGCTGAAAATCCTTTGTAAGGGGTATTTCCCTTACCACAATGTTGTTGGTTTCTGCCAATACTTTGTACATTCCATACGTAGGTGGTAATGTGATTATATGATCCTGAGCAGGCTCGCAGAACACCCTAAAAATAAGGTCGAGGACTTCGTCGCTTCCATTTCCCAATAAAATTTCATCCTCCTGTACATCTTTTTGTTGGGATAATAGGCGTTTTAGTTTTCTTTGAAATGGATCGGGATACCGGTTCACCTTAGTGTTAAAGGGGTTTTCGTTGGCATCGAGGAAAGTGTAATCCTTTTCGAACTCTTTGAACTCCTCCCTTGCAGAACTGTAGGGTTGCATACGGAGGATATTGGGTCGTACCCACCGTGTTATATTTGTCTTACTCTCTGTTTTTTCCATTTTTCAAGCATTTAAATAATCCAACCGAAGGGTTACTGCGTTTTTGTGGGCTTGCAAGCCCTCTGCTTCGGCCATAAGAGTTACTGTATTGCCTATATTCTGTATCCCCTTTTCGGATATCTTCTGAAAGGTCATTCCCTTTAAAAAACTATCCAGATTCACTCCGCTATATTGCTTGGCATATCCATTGGTGGGTAAAGTATGATTGGTTCCCGAAGCATAATCCCCTGCACTTTCGGGGGTATAATTCCCTAGAAAAACAGAGCCTGCATTTATAAGGTTATCGATAAAGAATTGTTCGCTTTTGCTTACAATAATTAAATGCTCAGGACCGTATTCATTTATTAGCGATAAAGCGGTTTCATTATCAGCAACAAGAATACTAATTGAATTTTTAATTGATTGATTTATAATATTTTTACGATTTAATAACTCAAGTTGTACTTTAATTTCTTTTTCTACTTCTTTAATCATCTTTTTTGAAGTGGAAACCAGCAAAACTTGACTGTCTGGACCGTGCTCTGCTTGGCTTAACAAATCGGATGCCAAGAAGGATGGTATGGCAGTATCATCGGCAAAGATCATAAGTTCACTGGGGCCGGCAGGCATATCGATAGCTACTTGATATTTGGTTGCTATTTGCTTGGCAACCGTCACAAATTGATTCCCTGGACCGAAAATCTTGGAAACCCTAGGGATGCTTTCAGTCCCAAATGTTAAAGCTCCAATGGCTTGTATACCCCCTACTTTGAATATCTGAGTGACACCACAAAGTTGAGCGGCATACAAAATGGCTGGAGCGATACTTCCGTCTTTATTGGGGGGTGTACACAATACTATTTCGCTACA
>JANQKN010000204.1 GCA_028281065.1 Flavobacteriaceae bacterium
GGCAACCCGCTGCCGTCGAGCGACTACTGGTTCAGGGTGGAGTACACCGAGGACGAGGCCGCAAAAGAGTTCACAGGGCATTTTACCCTAAAACGTTAAGAAAACGACTATGAATATTAGAAAAACCTACTTAAGCCTATTATTAACTTGCTTCACATTTGTTGGATTTGCGCAAGATGGGATCCCCACGTATTCGGATTATTTTTCGGATAACATTTACTTATTACACCCAGCAACCGCTGGAGCAGCAAATTATTACAAACTTCGGGTGAGTGCCAGACAGCAGTGGTTCGATGAGGACGATGCACCTAACCTCCAAACATTGAGCTTTAATGCTAGGTTAAATGACCGATCGGGTATTGGTGCCATTGTATTTAATGATAAGAACGGTTATCATTCGCAGGTAGGAGGGTATTTAACGTATGCTCACCATATTATGTTTGGAAGGAGTAAAGCAGATTTAAACCAACTTTCGTTCGGTATTAGTGCTGGATTGATACAATCGCGTTTGGATGAGACTCAATTCGATCCGAATGATTTCGATCCAATTATCGCAGGGATTATTCAGAGTAGTTCTTATTTTAACGCCGATGTGGGAGTGTCTTATTATTTCTTGAATTTCTCTGGACATGTTACGGCTAAGAATGTAATCTTCAGAAATAGAAACTTATTTACCGAAGAGTTGGAACCGAACAACCAAAGGACGTATATGATTTCTTCGGCCTATTTTATTCCTACTTCATATGGATTATGGGCGTATGAGCCTTCATTTTTGTTTCAGTGGAAAGAAAGAACAGGAGAGCAGTCCATCGATGTAAACTTTAAAGCATTCCGCGAAATGGAATTTGGAAGAGTTTGGGGTGGAATTTCATATAGAAGAAGTTTCGATGGTTCTGAATTTTTGGATGGTACCGAAATTAAAGATCAGAAACTACAGTTCATTACTCCTGTATTGGGTGTAAACTATAAGAAATTTGTTTTTGCTTATACCTATACCCACCAATCGGGAAGTATACGATTTGATTCTGGTGGCTTCCACCAAATTACATTGGGATATAACTTCTTGGAAGGAAAGATATCCCGTTGGTCTCAAGACATGAGGTACAATGGAATGTTACGCCCAAGAGGACGTTAACGAACTTATATAAAACAAAAAAGCCCCTTCGACCGAAGGGGCTTTTTTTAGTTCCAAGTATAATTTTTCTTTTTCGCTTGTTTCTTTAAGGCTTCTATCATTGCACTTTCCAATCCGTTGGCATTGGAGGAAGCTTTTTTCTCTTCGGCAATGTAGTCCCGTCTTTTTTCATTAAGCTTGGCAATTTCTTCTTTAATACGGGCGCGTTCTTCTTTTTGCTTCTTTACATAAGCCTTTATTTGAGCTGTGGATTTCCCTTTTAGGTTCTCGGGAAGTTCTTCTTCTTTCAGTTCTTCGTAGCTAAAATCTTCTTCTGCTTCGGCATCTACTAAATCCCAAGAACTGTTTTTGTAGAAAGAAGACCCTTTGGAAACGGTTCTGCTAACAGCATTACCGGTTCCATATTTTTTAGCATTATCATCTTGAATGCTTTGCTCGGCAACTTTTACTCTTCCTCTTTTTCCATAAGGAACGTAGGTTCCATTCAACTGAATGTTTAGCTGAAGGATAAGATCGTCGTAAGGGGATGCAATATGCACCGTTTTTTGATTGTGGTTTATGGCCATGTAATCCCCGTAGGTTACTCTTGCTCCATCTTGCCATTTGGTAGCAATACCGTGCTCGTAGTCTCCACAGAAAATAGTATTGACAACAACATCTTTTTCCTTCGCTTTACTGCCTGCATCACGGTAGTCAACTTTTCCTTGCGTAAAGGGCTCGTTACCTGCTATAAAAATCATTTTTAGGTCGTCGGCATCATTCCCCCAGTCGAGTTCGTCCAAGGAAGCCTGTATTACGGTACCACAGTATTCACTTCCTCCATCGGTAGTAAGGGAGAACAGTTCCTTGGAAACATCGTCCAAGTCGTTGGTAAAAGGTAGTATTTTACGCAAATAGCCACTCTTCGAGTTCAGTTTGTCGTTTCCGTATTCGTAAAGGGCAATCTCCAAATTGGGTTGCTTGCTCTTACACTTGGCATAAGAAAGCTCATTTACAATTTCCCAAAGTTGGGCTTTGGCCTGGTCTATTAATCCATCCATGCTGTTTGATGTGTCTAAAAGTAGTGCTACACGAATGTAGTGTTCGGAGATATCTTCGGTAGCTTCCTCACCTGCATGAAATGCGATCTCTTTTGCTGGGTCTGTTTTGCATGCAAACACCGTTATAAACGAGAAAAGCAAAACAAGGGTATGTAAGGTTTTCATATACATAATAGTTTAAATTTTGGGTAAACATATGTAGGTCTTCGTTTATAAAAAAAGAGTGTTTAGTGAATACTCATTTTGAATGAGGCAACAGGCAATTCCTTTTAGGGAAGGGGTCATTTTTAAAGGGTTTTTTCGTAGAAACGCCGTAGGCGTATTTTTTGAAACGCCCTAAAGTGTGTATGTTTACGTTTTAATTGAATCATGAAAAACATATTTCCATACCTAATTTGTTTTTTCATCCTCCTTTTCCAGGTAGGTTATGCCCAGGAACAAGGGGTTGATAGAAATAGAAATGTGTTTGATGAAGAAGAAGCTTCCAGTTTTGAATTGGAAGGACAGGTGCTGGAGTCCGATACGTACCGTCCCATAGACAAGGTGAATGTAGAAATTACAGGAAGAGGATATACCACCACCAACAGTGAAGGGCAATTCAAGATAAATGCCCAAGTGGGGGATGAACTCATTATACGGAGTGATGAATTTGAAACGGTTCGTTATCGGATAGCTGATCAGCAAAAGATTACCCTTGAGGTAGAAAAAGCGATTGGGACAGATCTACCCGTACGATCTACTTCGAAGAAAAAGGGAGATTTCTTTGCAGTGTATATCGACTCGGCAAAGGTCACACTAAAGACCGATGCCAAGAAAAGTATTGAATATGTTACCAAAGCCTTGCAATCTGTAACGGGAAGGAAGGCTTCTTCTTCCCAAAATGCCATAGCATATGAGACCCTAGGGGATATCAATTTGTATTGGCAGCATTACGATCTAGCTATTACCAATTATAAAGAAAGCATCCGTTCCAGCCCTAATGCGGATACCCGAATTAAACTGGCAAAGGCTTTTACCCAGAATGGGAATTATCAGGAAAGCATCGATGAGTATAAAAAGCTACTTAACTTGAAGCTTTCGAATTACCAACAGGTTGAAGCCTATCAAGGTTTGGGAGATAATTATAAGGCTACCAACGATGCTGTAAAAAGTGTGTTTAATTACCAGAAAGCATTAGATATTGCCAATGAACACCAAATCATCCCTAAGATCACAGATCTTAACTCCAATATTGGGGAGGCATATGCCCTTGGTGGAGCTATAGAGGAAGCGGAAGAGTATTTTGGCAATTCTTTGAATCTTTCCAAAAATGAAAACAGAAGGCGTGCTGTGGAGGAGAAGAACAAAGTGGCCGATTTTTACAATCAGAAACAGGATTTTGCCAAGGAGATAGAGTTGCGTCAAGAAGCACTCGATGAGATCAACACCTTGCAAAGCCAAGGGGATGATGAAGAAGATAATAACAGTGCGCTTACGCCCCAAAGACAAAACTATAAAATCGCAAATGCCTATGTAGCCCAGGATAAATATGAAGAGGCTATTCCCTTTCTGCAAAAGAGTATTACCGAGGCAGATGCCAAGGAGGATTTGGTGGTACAAAAAGATGCTACGCGAAAACTTTCAGAAATATATAGGGATATAGGGGATTTCGATAAGGCAGCCGAAAGTTACGAGCGTTATGTAGCGGTGGTGGACGAATTGTATATCCAGAAGGAACAGGAGTTGTCCCAGGCAACACGGTTCAGTAAAGAAATTGCCTTGAAGCAAAATAGGATCACCAGCTTGGAAAGTGAACGGGCACTCAATGAAAGTCGCTATCAGTTGGCTTTCGAGAACCAGGAATTGATCGAAAAGAACAACAGGGTGCAAAAGTGGATTATCGGCTCTCTCATTGCTATTGCAGTGCTTTTGCTATTTACAGCCTACAACCAGCGGCGTAATGTGAATCAACAAAAGTATGCCAACAACCAACTGGCCTTAAAGTCCTTGCGTAGCCAAATGAATCCGCATTTCATTTTCAATGCGCTTAATTCGGTAAACAGCTTTATTGCCAGTAACGATGAGCGTGCGGCAAATAGATACTTGAGCGAGTTTTCACAATTAATGCGCTCTGTCTTGGAGAATAGTGAGGAGGGTTTTATCCCACTTTCCAAAGAAATCGATTTGTTGCGTTTGTATGTGAAACTGGAGCACTTCCGTTTTAAGGATAAGTTTAATTACGAAGTTAATGTGGATGAGGGACTCGTGTTGGATGATTTTGTAATTCCCCCCATGTTGTTACAGCCCTATGTGGAGAATGCGGTTTGGCATGGTCTTCGGTACAAGGAAGAAAAAGGGAACTTGGTGATCGATTTTAACCAGAATGGAAAGGATACGGTTGTTATTACCATTACAGATGATGGGATTGGTAGGAAGAAGTCGAAAGAACTGAAGACCGAAAACCAGAAAAAACAGAAGTCGAAAGGAATGGGTAACATTAAGAAACGTATCGCCATACTTAACGAAATGTATCAGGATAAGGTAGATGTAATGGTAGAAGATGCTTTTGAAAAGGGTATAGGAACCCGGGTACAACTAACATTAAAAAAAGATTAAATGAATTTACGGGCTATTATTGTTGAAGATGAACAGACCAGTAGGGAAATCCTAAAGAACTATTTGGAAAAATATTGTCCGGAGGTTCAGGTAAAAGGAGAAGCTTCCAATGTGGATGAAGCATTGGTGCTTATACGCAATAACGATCTCGATTTGGTATTCCTGGATGTGGAAATGCCCTATGGGAATGCATTCGACCTATTGGACAAAGTAGGGGACCGCACCTTCGAGACGGTTTTTGTTACGGCTTACGATCATTATGCTATAGATGCTTTAAATGCACATGCTTCCTATTATTTGCTAAAGCCCATCAATATAGACAAGCTTATTGAGGCAGTCGATTATATCAAGGAAATCAAGGAGAAGGAGAACAGCCTTCAGAATACAGTCCTTAAGCCAAAACAAGCTACTGTTAATGGAAAGATTACCATTCCGTTGCAACACGGTTTCGAAGTACTTCAGATCGAGGATATCCTTTACTGCAAAGCAGACGACAACTATACACAGATTTTTATTGGTGATAAAAAGAAGCTGGTAAGCAAAACCCTGAAATATTTCGAGGATACGTTATCCGACAATGGTTTTGCCCGGGTACACAAATCGTATTTGGTAAATGTAAACGCTATTACCGAATACCGAAAAGGGAAGGGCGGGAGTGTTGTGCTTAGTAATGGCAAGGAGATCATGGTGAGTCCTGCCAAGAAAAAAGATTTGTTGAGTTATTTTGGATAAGGTATGATCATTAAACCCGTAAACGGAAAACACCCACAGATTCCTGAAGATTGTTTTATAGCTGATAATGCGACTATTGTTGGGGATGTGGTCATGGGTAAAGAATGTAGTGTATGGTTTAATGCTGTGATTCGGGGCGATGTGCATTACATTAAAATGGGCGATCAGGTAAATGTGCAGGATGGTGCCGTGATTCATGCTACTTATCAAAAATCGCCTACAAACATCGGTAATAATGTCTCTATAGGCCACAATGCCATTGTACATGGATGTACGGTAAAGGATAATGTCCTTATTGGCATGGGAAGCATCGTAATGGACGATTGCGTTATTGAAAGCAACAGTATTATAGCAGCAGGTGCTGTCGTATCCAAGAATACGCATGTTGAGAGCGGAAGTATTTATGCGGGAATCCCAGCCAAAAAAATCAAAGATATTAGTGAAGAACTGTTGAATGGCGAAATTCACCGTATTGCCAAAAACTATGTCTTCTATTCCGGTTGGTTTAAAGAGTAAGGAAATTGAGAAGGCTTATTTTCCAAGCAGTACTTCCTTTAACTTTTCTATCGTTTATAGTGGTAACCAAATGGTGGTTCGGTTTAGCAGTAGATGCTAAACATGTCTTCTTCTATGGTTTTCCTTTTATCTACAAGTGTGAAGGGTTTCACACGTCACTTTCTACACAGTATTTCATAATCCCCTTCTTGGTAAACCTTCTTGTGTATTTTTCGTTTTGGGTAATTATTATAGGCTTGATCAATAGATTTCGAAAGGTTACAGTGAATAAGTGGTTGGTTGGGGGTTTTTGGGTGCTCTATTCGGTTTACTTGTTTGGCAGTTTATACCTCACCTTTAGTCTAGACGATCACTATGATTGGTTCCGTACTTTTGATGTTGAAATTTATGAAACTGGGATCGATATTTTTATGGAAGAACCTAAAGATATTGTCCCTTTTCTAGAAAAGTACTCCTGAAGGAAATTCAGCGTTAAAAGTTCTTTTTCTCAATCGTAACCTTATTTCTGTAATCCTTCAGCAACAATTGCAGCGTGTCTAGCTCGGCATTAGTATAGAATTGTAAGTTAGGGGAGCTCTGTTCTGGATTCAATAAATCATGCTTTTTTAAAACCGCTTGGGTTTGCCTTGCCACAGCTTCGCCCGAATCGATGATTTTAACGCCTTCTGGGAGCATTTCCTTCAGTAAAGGAACAAGATAGGGGTAATGGCTGCATCCTAGCACTAAATGGTCTATATCGGCTTCAATCATGGGCGAAAGGTGTTTTTGCAGCAAAGTCTTTAATGCAGGGTCGTTAAAATCCCCTTTTTCTATTAAGGGAACCAGTCCTTCGCCCACCACTTCAGTAAGTTTTATACCATTGGTAATTGTTTCTGCGGTTTTGTGAAAAAGCTCACTGCTTAGCGTTCCTCTGGTAGCTAGAATACCGATGCTTTGGGTTTGGGTTTTTAGGGCAGCGGGTTTTATAGCGGGCTCAATGCCTATAAAAGGAATATCGTATTGGGTTCTTAAAATCGAGATGGCATTGGTGGTTGCGGTATTGCAAGCAACTACAATGATCTTACAACCTTTGTCTAAAAGGAACTCCGTATTCTTTTTGCTTAGGGCGACGATGTCTTCTTTAGAACGATTGCCATAGGGTGCGTACTTGCTGTCGGCCAAATAGAGGGTGTGCTCGTAAGGGAGCAATTGATGGATTTCCTTCCATATGGAAGTTCCGCCAACACCCGAATCGAAGATGCCTATGGGAGCCGTTTGTTTCATTGAGTTAAAAGTATAAAAAAGACCCCATAGCATGGCTATAGGGTCTTTTATTATAATGGTATATGTTTATTAAATACCCAATTCTTGCTTTACAGAGCTAAGAAGGTCGGTTCCATCTGCAAGGATCACCCCGTTACCTTGGGATGAATCCAAAACGTACTGAACCCCTTGAGCCCTTGCCACTTTTTGGATGGCTGTTTTGGCTTTTTCCAAAATGGGTTGTAATAGGTCTACTTCTTTTTTCTGAAGGTCCTGAAGGGCTTGCTGTCTATAATCGTTAATGTTTTTCTGCATTCCCTGTACTTCAACCACACGCTTCTCGTTTTCGGCATCGGTCTTAGTGGAAGCCTCGCTATCGTACTGCTTCATTTTGGCATCCAATTCCTTCAACATAGACTTGATTTCGGTATCATAAGTCTTCTGAAGCTTCTCCAACTGGCTTTGTGCTGCTTTCATTTCCGGCATCGCTTCAACCAAGGCAGCAGTATCAATATGTGCAACTTTAGATTGTGCATTTACAGTTGTAAATCCTACAAAAAGTGCAGCAGCTACAAATAGTAATTTAAATTGTTTCATCGTAATGGTATTAAATTTTAAGTGTAAATAGATTTAGATTATTTGGGTTTTATTGTCCTCCATCCCCTTCTTCGGCTGGAGTTTCGTTTCCACGTCCCCTTGCCTTAAGGATAGAATCCTTTCTTCTTTGCCGCTCTTCCAGCAGGCGTTGTCTTCGGGCTTCGAATTCTGCTTTTTTAGCAGCTCGTACCGAATCCCTTTGTTTTTTTCTTTCTTCCAACAAACGGGTTCTGGCATCCTTTCTTTCTTCAGCAGCTTTTTCACGCTCGGTAACTTCGGCATCTTGCTCGTCGGATAGTCCGTCACGAGCTTCAATTTCTTTCTGTTCCTTTCTGTTTTTAGCTTCTTTTCGGTTATTGGCGCGGTTAATTCTTCTTAGTACCTGATCGCTTATATCGTTTCGCTTGGAAGCAAACAACATGACGATGTCGGCGGACTTGTCGAAAACAAAGTCGTATTTTTTGGCTTCGGCTATTTCTTGTACAATGTTGAAAACCTGGTCTTGAATGGGCTGTACCAATTGCCTTCTTTGGATATCCAAATCGCCATTGGGGCCAAAACGGGCTTGCTGGTAGGTAAGCATTTCTTCTTCAAGAATCTTTATTTCTTCCTCACGCTCTTCGATAAGCTCGATAGTTAATAAAACCCTTTCATTGCTCAGGTTGAGCTTCATCTGTTCGATTTCTGCATTGAGTTTTTCAATATCTTTTTTCCATCGCTGCACTTTTCCTTCCAACTGCGTAGAGGCCTCTTGGTATTCGGGAACACTTTCCAAGATATATTCCATATCGATATACCCTATTCTAGCTCCTCTTTGGGCTTCTGCAGTAAACACACTCCCCAGTAGTGCCAATGCGATTAAAAAGAATTTTGTTGTTTTCATAATTGCTGGTTGTTACTTTGAAAATATCGTGCCAAAAATTAAAATTGTTGTCCAATAATAAAATGGGTTTCCCATCCATTACGTTGCGTTCCGCCTAAAATAGGATCGAAACCGTATCCAAAATCGATACCTAATAGACCGAAGGCAGGCATAAATATACGAATTCCTGCACCAGCCGACCTATTTAAATCGAAAGGATTATAATTCCTAAATCCATCGAAAGCAGCTCCACCTTCAGCAAAAGCCAGTACATAAATTGAGGCAAGTTGCTTTAATGTCACCGGGTATCTTAACTCTAACGAAAATTTATTGTAAATGGTATTTCCGTCATTGGTAGATAATGATTGATTTGGATATCCCCGTAACTGAATTACCTCACGGCCGTCCAAACTGAAGGATCCCAAACCGTCCCCTCCAACGAAGAAACGCTCGAAAGGAGGAATACCCCTGTCGTTGTTATAAGCACCCAAGAAACCGAATTCGGCTTTGGGTCGCAATACCAAATCACCAACAATGGGAGTATACCAAGTCGCGTCGAATTTTACTTTGTAGTATTCTAACCACTTAAAACGTTCCTGGTCAATTTCGGAAACACGTTCACGGGCATCTACAACAGCTCCTGGGTCACTGTTATTGTCGTTAATAATATCTTGGTTTGCCTGTCTTTCATCAGCTAAAGCAGAGTAATCGGTACTGCTAAAAGCCGAGTAAGGGAGTGTTAATTTTGCACTCACGTTAAACTGGGAACCAAACCTTGGGTAAATTGGGTTGGCCGAGGTACTGTTTCTGCTCAATCCAATAGTATACGCTAGGTTGTTGGAGAATCCATCTCCAAAGGTAAAGAGTCCTGTGTTATAATTTTTAAGGTTGTAGTGCTGGAAACTGATAGCTTGCGACAATTGGAAGTAGTCGTCGGGCCACTTTAGACGTTTTGCCAATCCAACAGATCCCCCGGTAATCAAGAACCTTCTGTCCCTATCCCTTTCACGGTTTACAAAGTCGAACAGGTATTGTATAGTGTGCGAGAAGGAAGTACTTAACTGAACTGGTTTTTTTCCACCCAACCAAGGCTCGGTCAAAGAGACACTGTAGGTTTGGTAAAAACTACTGGCCTGGGCACGTAATGCCAATCGTTGTCCATCTCCCATAGGTACAGGACGCCAAGCTTCTTTTTTGAACATGTTGCGCAGCGAGAAGTTGTTGAAGGAGAGCCCTAAGGTTCCTACAAATCCACCACCACCATAACCACCTTGTAATTCGATCTGGCTGGATCCTTTTTCCACTACAGAATACTCTATGTCTACCAAACCGTTGTTTTGGTCTACGTCCTTAAAGTTTGGCGCTAATTGTTCTGCATCGAAAAATCCTAACTGTCCCAATTCACGAATGGTTCTAACTACATTTCGCTTGCTGTACTTCTGTCCTGGGCGTGTACGCAACTCGCGATAGATTACGTGATCGTTTGTCTTGTCGTTGCCTACTACGGTTACGTGATTGAAATAGAACTCTTTGTTTTCCAGGATTCGGATTTCAAAATCGATGGTATCGTTTCGTACCGCAACTTCTACAGGATTGATGTTTACGGCAAGATAACCGTTGTTTTGGTATAAGTTGGTAAGGTCTGCGGCATCGGGATCGCTATTGTCCTGAATACGTTCTTTAAGTAATGTTCCGTTGTAAACTTCCCCTTTTTGGATCCCCATATATTGGCGTAGAAAATTATCGGTGTATTTACTGTTACCAATAAAACGAATGTCGCCAAAGTAATACCTTCTTCCTTCTTCAATGTCTAGCTTCAGGGAAACGGTTTTTTCATCTTCCACAATAAGGGTATCGCTAAGCACCCTTGCATCCCTGTAACCGATTTCGGCATATTTCTTTACGAGGTTTTCCTTGTCTTCTTCAAAACCTTCTTCGGTATATTTGGACTTTTTGTAAAAACGAATCGGATTTTTCCTCTTGGTATTCTTAAGGTATCGACGCAGTTGTTTGTCTTTTATATCCTTGTTTCCTTCAAAATCGATGGATGATATTTTTACCCTACTGCCTCGATCTATGAGGATTTTGGCATTTTTCCCAATTTCAGCACCGGTAGAATCCAACACTGGGGTCGTGCTAAAGATTACTTTGGTGTTCAGAAAACCTTGATCGCGGTATTTATTCTTAATGTAGTTTTTGGTCGTGGTGATGAGGTTTTTAGTGATTTTGGTCCCTTTGGTGAGGTCGTTGTCTTCGATAATCTCCTTGGCCTTCCCTTTTCGTACCCCTTCTATGGTAATTTCATTTAGTTTGGGTAGTTCTACAATATAGAGTTCCAAATCTGCCTTGTCACCATCGATATTGGTTACATAAAAGGCAATATCACTAAAAAGGTTTTGTTCCCAAAGCTTTTTGGTAACGTTACTAAGCTTTTCGCCTGGGATGTAGATTCTGTCACCTACCTTAAGGCCTGTAAATGCTATAACGGTATTTTCGTTAAAACTTTGAGCTCCGGTAACTGTTATGCTGTTGATGGTATACTTAATCCCCGAATCCAGTTCTTTTTGTTGAGCGGAGAGGCTCCAAACCGAAAGTATTGTAGCTAAGAGGGTACAATAAAAGGATCGGTAAAATAGGGTAGAGGTACTATGGGTTAAGTTGTTCACTCGTCTTTCCAAATCTTCTTTCTCTGTTTTGATAATTTAAAATGGCGTCGAAAAGGTGTTCTTTTCTAAAATCTGGCCATAGCGTTTCTGTAAAATACAACTCTGCATAAGCAATTTGCCACAATAAAAAGTTACTTATACGCTGTTCACCACTTGTCCTAATTAGGAGGTCAACGTCTGGCAAATCATGCGTGTAAAGATGATTATTTATCATCGATTCGTCAATATCCGACGGCGAAATTAGGTTATTTTTAACTTTAAGGCTAATCTCTTTAATAGTTTTTGTGATTTCCTCCCTAGAACCGTAGCTTAACGCTAGGGTGAGGGTCATCCTTGTATTGGATTTTGTGAGCTCCATAACGTCTATTAACTCGTTATGGACTTTTTTGGGAAGGGAGTCTAAACTACCAATGGCATTGAGCCTAATGTTGTTGTCCATTAAGGTGCTAATCTCTTTTTTTAAGGAAGACACCAATAATTTCATTAGGGTGTCTACTTCCAGTTTTGGGCGATTCCAATTTTCGGTAGAGAAAGCATATAGGGTAAGATAGGGGATGGGTAATTCTGCACAGGTTTCTACAATTTCACGAACAGCTTTGGTTCCTTTTTCATGCCCCATAGACCGGAACAGTCCTTTCTTTTTGGCCCACCTGCCGTTTCCGTCCATAATTACGGCCAAGTGTTGCGGGAGTCTGCTTTTGTCTATTTTATCTTCAAGCGTCATGTTAAAAATTGCAGTAACAGGGTCTCCTACCGAAGGTATAGGTAAGAGTTACTCCTGTAAATACGTACCAGTCGTCACTGTTTATGTTTCCAAATCGTAAACGTTCACTTCCATCCAGATCCGGGTTGCTCCCGTCGAGGTTGTCTGTAAACGTATATCTAACCCCAATTTCCATGCCTAAAATAAACTTTCCGAGCACAGAAGTTTTAAACCCTACAACCATAGGGATGGCAGGCGCCCCAGCACCTTCAAATTTTACGATTCTATCGTTACTTCTTTTGTATAGGTCGTCATAAAAGAAATATGTAAGACCTGTATATAAGTAGGGAGTGGATTGGGGCCTTCCACTGTATAGGCTGTATTCCCAAAAGGTGAATTCCAAACCTACGGAAATTTCGGTTATTGTATTCTGGAATTCGTACCCACGCTGGTTTCTTCTGCTTTCGCTGGAATCTGCATCATCGCCATTAATCCCAGAAACGATTATGGATCCCCTAAAGGAATGCCGAGGGCTTCGGTTCCACTTAAAGATGCCTCCAATCGCAAAATCATTGGGTGCAATATAATTGGTTCTTCCTACATCACCAATATAATTTGCACCTCCTACAAATCCTCCAATTTCATATGTTTGGGAGTATCCCCCAAAAACAGATGAAATCAATAAAACGACCAACGCGAAATACCTCATATTCCTTAAAAGTTTGCAAATATACTAATTAACTTTGCTTCTCTGTATTTTGAGCAAATTTGTCACAGTTGATTAACAAGTTTTAAGGTGTTTTATTGCCTAATTCCGTTTGTCTTCGCCCCACAATAATTTTTTTCTAAGAGTTTTTACAAAGCTTTCGTCTGGTAATTGTACTAGCTTTATGGTAAATGGGGATTTTCGTATGGTGATTATGGTATCGTTTTGTAGGGTTGCGATTCTCGAATCCAAAGAAATAAGATAACTCTCTTCCCTACCTGAAACCTTAAGGGTAACCTCGCAGTCGTCGGGGATTACAAAAGGCCGGGCATTTAAGTTGTGAGGTGCAATAGGGGTAAGGACAATACTATTGGTGCTGGGGTCTATAACCGGCCCTCCGCAACTTAAGGAGTATCCTGTAGAACCCGTAGGGGTAGCTACGATTAGTCCATCGCTCCAATACGAAGTAAGGTATTCGCCATTAAGATGGGTTTCCACCTTGATCATCGAGGTGGTATTTTTTCGGTTTACAGCAATTTCATTTAAGGCAAAATCCAAAGAACGCAAATCGGGATGTTCGGGTTGTGTGGATACCGATAACAGGGTGCGTTCCGAAATGGTATAATCTCCTTCTATGATTCTTTTAATGCTTGCCGTTACGTTCTCCTTTTGTATGGTAGCCAAAAAACCTAATCGTCCGCTATTGATTCCTACAATAGGAATGCCCAAATCCCTAACAAAAGTCACCGACCTTAATATGGTGCCATCCCCTCCAATACTGAAAAAGAGGTCGTACGAACTGTCCAACGACTCGAAAGTACCCATGGAAAGCACATGATCGGAAATCCCTTTGTGTGCCTTAAGGATTTCCAGAAAATTGGCTTTAATTAAAACTTCGGCATCGTAGTTCTGAAGCGCATCCAGTATGAGCTGAATATACGCCTCGGAATGTTTGTGGTAAAACTGTCCGTAGATACCGATCTTCATACTTACATGTTTAGGTATTTATTAAGGTAGTTGGATCGCTCCTGAAGGTCTTTCAACATTTTATCTTCTTCATGTTCGGAGACTACATTGTATCCATACCGTCTAAAAGTCTGCACAATGGCGTTCATGCCCGAATGCCCTATTTTAATGGTGGCTTGGATGAGGTCATTGGTGAGTTTGGAAACAAACACGCCCAATACCCTTCCGTCATTGCTTTCTACAATCTGGCAAATTTCACTGAAAGAATAATCCTGAATCCCTTTTTCGATCACAATAATACCCCCTGTTTCACTTAAAAAAGGCGAATCGTTAAACAAAGCCATGATGTCGCTCAGTTCATAATAACCCACATAAACACCATCCTCATTTAAGACTGGCATGATATTGCTGCCATGTATGGCAAAGGCTTCCAGTATATCCAAAAAGTGGGTCCTTTTCTGAACGTGAAAAGGTTCGAAAGCGTATTGGTATTCATCCAACCGTTTGGCTCCATCAAAACAATGTGCATCGGTTTCACTTAAACAACCAATAAAAACCCCGTCTTTGGAAACAGGTATGTGCGAATAGGTAAGTTGATTAAAGGCGGTTTGCACCTCCGAAATAAGGGACGAAACATCAAAAGCCTTGATATCGTTTATGATATAATCCTGTGTATGCACAATACTAAATTTTATGCAAATTACTTAAAATAAAGATGCAAAACCGAAGCGCATCTTCGTATTTTTGTGTTTTCCCATAAGGATATGACAAAATTAAGCGTAAACATCAATAAAATAGCCACCTTGCGAAATGCTAGGGGTGGGGCTTTACCCAATGTAATACAGGCTGCAAAGGACATTGAAGGATTTGGTGGGCAGGGGATCACCGTTCATCCCAGACCCGATGAACGCCACATTAAGTACCAGGATGCCTACGACCTAAAACCTGTAGTAACCACAGAATATAACATCGAGGGGAACCCTATAGAAAAATTCCTTACCATGGTCTTGGAAATTAAACCCACCCAGGTGACCTTGGTGCCCGATGCGGTAGATGCCATTACCTCCAATGCGGGTTGGGATACGGTAACCCATAAAGAATACCTTTCGGAAATCATTTCAGAATGCAAAAGAAACGGAATTCGTACCTCTATTTTTGTCGATCCTGAAATTTCCATGATAGAAGGGGCGGTAGAAACAGGAACCGATAGAATCGAATTGTACACCGAAGCCTTTGCTTACCAATATGCTTTAGGAAACGAGGATGCTGTACAACCTTATTCCGAATGTGCGGCACTGGCCCATAATTTGGGAATGGGAGTAAATGCAGGACATGACCTGTCGTTGCAAAATATCCGCTTCTTTAAGGAAAATGTTCCTCATTTGTTGGAGGTGTCCATTGGTCATGCACTCATCTGCGAAGCCTTGTACGAAGGTTTGCAAAGCGTAATCAATCAATACTTAAAAAAGCTAGCCTAGATGATCTTGCACTCGCAAATTATAGGAGAAGGAACCCCCTTTGTTATTTTGCACGGTTTCTTGGGAATGAGCGATAACTGGAAGACCCTGGGAAGAAAATTTTCCGAATTGGGCTACCAGATGCATTTGGTAGATCAGCGAAACCACGGGAGGAGTTTCCATGACGATTCTTTTTCGTATGAAATCATGGCGGAGGATTTGCTGCACTATTGCGATTTCCATGAATTGAATGAAATAGTTCTTTTAGGACATTCCATGGGAGGGAAAACCGCTATGGAATTTGCAACCCGATATCCAGACAGGGTATCCCAACTTATTGTGGCAGATATTGCCCCTAAAAGCTATCCGCAACACCATCATGAAATACTGAAAGCCCTCGCAACATTAAATTTTGATGAAATCAAAACCCGCGGAATGGCCGACGAACACCTATCCAATTATATCAAGGAAACAGGGGTGCGCCTGTTTTTGTTGAAAAACCTCTATTGGGAAGAAAAAGGCCGCTTGGGATTACGAATGAACCTTAAAGTTCTTACCGAAGAGAATATCGAAATCGGCAAAGCACTTCCCAAAGACGCGGTTTATAATGGAGATACCTTATTTGTTGGCGGAAAAAATTCGGGATATATAGAAACCTACGACGAAATACTCATAAAAAATCACTTCCCCAAAGCAACAGTAACATGGTTGGCAAATGCTGGCCATTGGCTTCATGCGGATAATCCTACAGGATTTCTGGAAATTATTGCCAAATTCTTACAAAAAGAGATATAATTTTTATAAAATTGTAATCATATATATTATGTATGCATAATAAATTCATGACGATGAAGATTTTTATGCCTCAATTTTTTTTAAATTTATAAAATAGACTCTCTTTTTCTATATGACTAATCTAAACTATTTACTATGAAATTATCAATACTAAGAAATGGGGTGAAACCTCTACTTTTACTACTGTTTTTGTTAGGTAGCGCAATTGCGTTTTCTCAAACAACAGTAAACGGTAAGGTGGTGGATCAATCCCTTAATCCGGTAGCTGGAGCTAATATTGTGGTGTTGGGGACTACGGTAGGGGCCATTTCCGATTTCGATGGATCATTCACGCTTACTGTAAATGAAGCGCCACCATTTCAAATTCAAGTAACCAGCATTGGTTACACACCATCTACCCAAGATGTAACGTCTGCAGACGAGACCATAACAGTTACACTACAAGAAGGAAGTGAACTGGATGAGGTAGTTATTTCTGCATCGAGAACTCCAGAACGGATATTCGAGTCGCCCGTAACCATAGAAAGGGTAGGTGTTCGGGAAATCAGGAATACACCTTCTGCCGATTTCTATGATGGATTGGAAAATTTGAAAGGAATCGATATCAACACCAACAGTTTAACGTTTAAATCGGTTAACGCAAGAGGATTTGCTACTTTCGCCAACACACGTTTTATGCAATTGGTGGATGGAATGGATAACTCTACTCCCGCATTGAACTTCCCCATCGGTAACCTGGTTGGGATGGTAGAAACCGATGTGCAAAGTGTAGAGATACTTCCAGGGGCTGCTTCTGCATTGTATGGGGCAAATGCCTTTAACGGAATCCTTTTCATGAGAAGTAAGAGTCCTTTCGATAAAGACGGGATTAGTATTAGCATAAAGCAAGGGATTACCTCTCAAGACGCAGTAGGTGATAATTCGTATACCGACTTTGGAATTAGGGCTGCCCACAAGTTCAATGAAGTTTTTGCTGCGAAAGTAAACTTTGGTTATCTAAGAGGTACCGATTGGGGAGCCAACAATACCACCGATAGGTTTAATAGAGGTATCGATCGTTCTGCTATAGACTACGACGGGGTAAATGTATACGGTGATGAGGTTAGTACCAATATTAGGGGTGTTGCCGAAGCCTTGGTCGACCTAGGGGTTTTGCCTGCAGGTGCCGAAGCCTTGGTTCCTTCTGTGGATGTAAGTAGAACAGGATACAACGAAATAGACCTTACCGAATACAAAGCCGAAAGTATCAAAGCCGATTGGGGTCTTTATTTCAGGCCTTGGGAAAACGACCTCGAGATCTCTTATGTAGGTAAAGTAGGTACGGGTACCACGATCTATCAAGGAGCCAACCGATACACCATCGATGGATTCTTCCAACAACAACATAAACTGGAAGTTAGAAATGATAACTTCTTTGTAAGAGGATATGTAGTAGAGGATAAAGCAGGGGATTCTTACGATATGGTCTTTACGGGGATCAATATAAACAGGGCCTGGAAAGACGACCAAACTTGGTTTGGGGAATATGTAGGTGCCTATGTACAAGGAACCTTAGCAGGTTTGTTACCAGAGCAAGCCCACGCTCTTGGACGACAAACAGCCGATACAGGTAGATTCGAGCCAGGATCCGAAGGTTTTGTTAGAGCTTTCAACAACAGTATTAGTGATCCAGACCTAACTACGGGATCTAGATTCCAGGATAACTCTAAGTATTACCATGGAGATGTTAATTACAACTTTGGTCATTTAATAGATGAGGTTGAAATTCAAGTAGGAGGATCTTTCAGAAGATATAGTCTAAACTCTTCTGGAACCATCTATACCGATAGCGATGGTCCCATTAATTATTCCGAATTTGGTATTTATACCCAATTGCAAAAGAGACTTTTGGAAGATGAGCGTTTAAAGCTTACCGGTTCTGTGCGTTATGACAAGTCCGAGCTTTTCGATGGATTCTTTTCTCCAAGAATTGGGGTAGGATATACCGCAGGTGCTGATAAAAACCACAACATTAGGGCTTCCTTCCAAACAGGTTTCAGAAACCCAACTACCCAGGATTTATATATTGGGTTGGATGTAGGTAGAGCGATACTTGTAGGAGGTGCCGCGGACAATCCAGCAAGGGATGTTAGAACCTATGATGTAAGTGTCCTGGGGGAGACCATTTTGGGAGCTCCAACCATTCAGTTCGATGGACAAGGTGCATACAACAACTCGTTCCAAGCCAGTTCTGTAACAGCTTTTAGCGCTACAGGGGATGCTACCCAGTTACAAATTGCAAATTCCAGTTTGGTAGAGCCAGAACAAGTAACCTCTTTCGAATTGGGATATCGTGGAAAAATAGGAAGGTTTGTTGTAGACATGA
>JANQKN010000015.1 GCA_028281065.1 Flavobacteriaceae bacterium
CAATGAGAATCAATACCCTTTTATTTAGCATTGCCATGTGCCTAAGCCTTATCCCCGCTTTTGCACAAGAGTCACAGAATACCCTCGACGATCAGTTTACCGATGTTATCGATAAATCCAACCGTTACGAAGATTATAAAGTTGTAAAGATATTTAAGCTGAACAACCTTCGTAAGAGCGTACAGGATAGCATTGCCCTTATCGAAAAAAACTTGGCAGACTCCCAGGAAATCATAAGCCAACAAATCAACGAAATAGACACGCTTACCCAAAATGTAGCTACGCTACAAACCGAATTGGCCACTTCCAAAAGTAAGGAGGACGGAATCTCGTTATTCGGTTCGCTCATCAAGAAATCTACCTACAAAACCACCATGTGGGGTATTATTGGTTTTCTTGTACTAGTAGCGTTATTGCTTTTCTATAAGTTTAAAAACAGCAACTCCATCACCAAGGAAGCAAACATCAAACTATCGGAAATCGAGGCCGAATTCGAAGGACACCGTCAGCGCGCCCTCGAACGGGAACAACAATTAAGGAGAAAACTTCAAGACGAAATCAATAAAAACAAAAAGGCGCAATAAGCGCCTTTTTTAATTCTTTATACTGGAGTATTAATCGATTCGGGTGATTCTGGCTCCAATGGCCCGCAATCGCTCGTCAATATTTTCATACCCCCTATCAATCTGTTCAATATTATGGATGGTACTGGTTCCCTTGGCAGAAAGTGCTGCAATAAGCAATGAAATCCCTGCGCGGATATCTGGGGAAACCATGGTAGTTGCTTTTAGTTGCGATTCAAAATTATGCCCCATAACCGTCGCCCTATGGGGATCGCACAAAATGATACGTGCCCCCATGTCAATTAATTTATCGACGAAGAACAATCTGCTTTCGAACATTTTTTGATGAATCAATACATTTCCTTTCGCCTGTGTACACACTACCAAAACAATACTCAACAAATCGGGGGTAAAGCCTGGCCAAGGTGCATCGGCAACCGTTAGGGTAGAACCATCTATATAGCCTTGTATCTCATAACTGTCTTGGGCAGGGATGTAGATATCGTCCCCTTTCTTCTCCAAGGTAATTCCCAACTTTCTAAAAGTATCTGGGATAAGCCCAAGGTTTTCCCAACTAACGTTCTTTATCGTAATCTCGCTTCGGGTCATGGCAGCCAATCCTACCCAACTCCCAATCTCTATCATATCGGGGAGTATTCTGTGTTGGCACCCACCAAGGCTCTCTACTCCTTCTATAGTAAGTAGGTTGGAACCCACTCCCGAAATCTTGGCTCCCATGGAGTTCAGCATTTTACAGAGTTGCTGTAAATATGGCTCGCAAGCAGCATTATAGATGGTCGTGGTTCCTTTGGCCAGTACAGCCGCCATTACAATATTGGCCGTTCCTGTAACCGAAGCTTGATCCAATAGCATATACGTTCCTGTAAGACCATTCGGGGCATCTACCCCGTAAAAACGCTCTTCCCTATTGTATCGGAACTCAGCCCCCAATCTTATGAAGCCTTCAAAATGTGTATCTAATCGTCTACGCCCAATCTTATCTCCACCTGGTCTAGGTATATAACCTTTGCCAAACCGGGCCAACAGGGGACCAACAATCATAATGGATCCTCGCAAAGAGCTCCCTTCCTGCTTAAACAGTTCGGATTCTAAATACTCTAGGTTTATATCGTCACTTTTAAAAGCGTATTTGCCCTTACCCAGTTTTTGGATCTTAACACCTAGGTTGCCCAAAATGGTAATGAGTTTGTTTACATCCCGTATGTCTGGAATGTTGTCTATGACCACTTCTTCTGGGGTCAACAATACGGCACAAAGAATCTGTAGGGCTTCGTTTTTGGCCCCTTGGGGATGGATTTCACCTTTTAGGGAGTGTCCACCTTCAATTTGAAAAGTTCCCATACGTTTATGTAGCGAAGATTAGGTTTAGAAACGTTTGCGGTTTCTATTCTTGTTCTTTCCTTTGTTATTTTGTTTGCTGTTGAATCGCTTTTTGTTTTTAAGCAATTGCAAAGAATCCGATAGGTCTTCATCGCTGTCCCTTAGGTTGATTTTACCTTCCGAAAGTTCATATAAGTGCTCAAAGATCACACTGTCTTCCACGGTATCCTTGTTCCAATTCAGGAAGCATTTTTTCATGTGGTTGGCAATGGTCATCACCAAAGCCTCTTTTAAATCACCTTCTTCCCAGCTATTGGCAACATCGATCATCCTTTTAATGTTGTTTCCATAAAACCGATACTTAGGATGGTTTTGGGGATAATCCAAGGGATCTGGACGCTCTGCCAACTCTTCCCGGGAAGGTTTGGGATAAGGCGAATCCACATCGAGTTTAAAATCTGAAATGATGAATAACTGATCCCAAAGTTTGTGCTGAAAATCGGGCACATCACGCAAATGGGGGTTCAGGTTCCCCATGACGGCTATAATGCTCTTGGCACATTTGTTCCTCGCTTCTTTGTCCTCTAAAGAAATGGCATGATCTACCATTTTCTGGATGTGACGACCGTACTCCGGAATGATTAAATGCACACGTTCTGTATTATATTCTAAATTTTCAACCAAAATGAAATAAATTTAAAAGGAAGTATCTTTTGTTGAAGTATAACGATTGCAAAATAGTAAAATTATAGGGAAATGACACCTTCTACTTTGGAAACTTCCAAATATTTTTCAATCACTGCATCTGGGGAATCCATGGTCACCTTTATAGAAACACTGGTGTAGGTCCCCTTGGAGGAATCCCTGGTATTTATTTTGGCATCCGTCCCATCGAAAACAGCCCGAATCTCGGCTATTTTTTCTTCCGCAGCGGGAACAATAAATTTGTATAGATAAGGTGCAGGCCACTGGGTGTCCTCTTTTAGCTGATCGCGTAAACGATCGTAAAATGCTTCTGATTTTTCGTTACTATCCATATACTGTGTATCCTAAAAAACGATTGCAAAGATACACTTTTAAGGATCAATAAATTGTTACGATATTTGCATTATAAATACCTTTTCAAAAAAATTGAAGACTAAGAGAATAGTAATCACAGGCGGACCAGCCACCGGTAAAACTTCCCTCATAGACGGCCTTAAGGAAATGGGGTACGAATGCTACCCAGAAATCATTAGGGAATTCACCAAGGAAGAAGTAGAAAACAAACAGGAGGAGGAACTACAATCCAATCCTATTGTATTTGCAGACGATTCGCTTCAGTTTAACATAAACCTGTTACACGGGCGCCAAAACCAGTTTAAATCTTCTCTGGATTCTACAGGGGATCTTATCTTTTTCGACCGTGGCGTGGCCGATGTATTGGCATATATGGATCTGTTCGATCAGGAATACGATTCGTATTTCACTGATATCTGCCACAACATTCCCTACGACGCCGTTTTCATCCTACCGCCGTGGGAAGATATCTTTAGCCTGGACGAAGGCCGTTTCGAGGATTTTGATGAAGCCTTAAAAATTTACGATCATTTACGGGAACGATATATCTTCTTTGGACACAAACCTATTATCGTCCCCAAAGACACCATAGAAAACAGGATTGGTTTTATTCTTTCCCAACTAGAGGAGTAAGTTTGGCAGCGCCTATTGACATATTGCGGCACTATTGGAGGTACGAATCCTTCCGTCCCCTACAGGAACCTATTATTGCAGCTATTCTAGAAGGCAAGGATACCGTTGCCCTCCTCCCCACCAGTGGTGGAAAATCCATCTGTTTTCAAGTGCCTGCCCTCCTTATGGAAGGGATTTGCATCGTCATCTCCCCATTGGTAGCCCTCATGGCCGACCAAGTAAAAGGATTGAACGAAAAGGGTATAAAAGCGTTGCAGATTCCTGGAGGGATATCCTTTACCGAGCTTACCACCCTATTGGAAAATGCTTGTTACGGAAATTACAAATTCCTGTACTTGTCGCCAGAAAGGTTACAGCAGGAAATCGTTCAAAATGCCATCCGTAGAATGCAGGTAAACATTGTAGCTATAGACGAAGCACATTGCATTTCGCAATGGGGAAACGATTTCCGTCCTTCCTATGGTCACATCAATTTACTAAGGGACTTACATCCACAGGTTCCATTTATAGCCCTAACTGCTACTGCTACCGAAACTGTATTAAAAGACACCATTGCACAACTGCAACTTAAGGAACCTACCGTATTTAAAGGTTCGTTTATAAGGGACAATCTTTCCTATCATGTATTCCCCGAAACCGACAAGGAATACAGAATTCAACAATTTTTGGAAGGGCTAACAGGTGCTGCCATCATCTATGTTCGCAGTAGGGCCCTTGCCGAAAAAATGGCGGCCCGCCTTGAACATTTGGGTATTTCCAGTACTTTTTTTCATGGAGGACTTTCTACCGAAGAAAAGAAAAAGCGCCTAGCCTCATGGAAAAATGGAAAGACCCCAACCATGGTAGCTACCAATGCTTTTGGCATGGGGATAGACCATGGAAGTGTTAGATATGTAATACACATGCAACTCCCAGAAAGTCTGGAAGGCTACTTTCAAGAAGCGGGAAGGGCTGGAAGGGATGGAAAGCCTTCGCAAGCAATACTGTTGTATGCGGAAGGCGACAAACAACTTGCCAGAAGACAGTTTGTAGACTCCCAGCCCAGTTTCGAAGATGTAAAAAAACTCTACAGGACACTCAACAACTTTTTTCAGATACCCTACGGGGAAGGTGAGTTTACCAAACATCAATTCAATTTTTCGGAGTTTTGCCACATCTATAAACTCCACCCAGGCACAACCTACCAGGGTATGAATCTGCTGGACAGAATGGGTATCCTAAGCCTTCAGAAAGAATTTGGAAGGAAATCCATCATTAAATTCGTGGTTCCTTCTGAAACCCTACTGAATGCCTTTGAAAGGAATGCTTCCTTTTCGCTAGTCGGGAAAACGATATTACGAATGTATGGGGGTATTTTTAATGTCCCAACTACGCTTAATGTAACCCAAGTAGCCAAAAAACTGAATCTTCCGAAAGAAAAGATCATTGCTGTACTACAGGAAATGGAAGGAAACGATCTACTGGAATTGCAGCTGTTTGAAACGGATGCCTCCATCACCTTTTTGGTACCCCGTGAAGACGATAAAACCCTTAATCCTTATAAAAGGGAAATTGTTTCCCAAAAGGAACGGAAAGCAAAGCAGGTGGAATCGGTGATTGGGTATGTGGAAAACAACACCCAATGCAAACAGTTGCAGATGATGGAGTACTTTGGTGAATTAGACGGAACACCTTGTGGTCAATGTTCTGTTTGTAAGCAAAACAATCTAAGTGGTGCTAAGGATACCGAGACTATAGTATCGGCTATTTTGGCTCTTTTAAAAGAAAACCCTCACGATTCCAGAAGCCTTGTTAAAAACCTTAATTTTGCGGAAGAAGAAATGTTGGAGGCTATCGACCTATTGTTGGATGCGCAGAAGATCCATCTCAATGCAGTAAACCAATACTTCTGTAAAGAATAAAAACACAAACGAACAACTATTGAAAGAACTTCGAATTGTATTTATGGGAACCCCACATTTTGCTGTGGGTGTTTTACAAAGAATCGTGGAAGAAGGGTACCCTGTGGTTGGGGTAATAACGGCCCCGGATAAACCTGCTGGCCGTGGACGGAAATTACGTGCCTCAGCCGTAAAGGAATACGCCCTTTCGCAAGGGCTAACCGTATTGCAACCCACCAATTTAAAGGATCTCGGATTTATGGAGGAATTGAAATCGTTAAACCCCAACCTTCAGGTTGTAGTGGCGTTTAGGATGTTGCCCAAGGTGGTTTGGAATTTACCCGAACTGGGTACCTTCAACCTCCATGCTTCCCTATTGCCCGAGTATCGTGGGGCAGCTCCAATAAATTGGGCGGTGATAAACGGAGAAACCGAAACGGGTGTCACCACTTTCTTCATTGATGAGAAAATAGATACTGGGGCTATCATCACTTCTGCCAAGGTAGCCATTGCTTCCAGGGAAACGGCTGGAACCTTGTACGACAAACTTATGGATACAGGTAGCAGCTTAGTAGTAAAGACCTTGGCCATGATTTCCAAAGGCGAAGTAACTGCCCTATCCCAAGACAAGGAACGTGAGTACAAAGAAGCTCCAAAACTAACTACTGCCAATACTCAAATAGATTGGTCACTTCCTTTGGCTAAAATCGATTCTTTTGTAAGGGGGCTCTCTCCCTACCCAACCGCTTGGTCCGTGCTTGTAAATAAAGGGGAGGAATTGAAAGTAAAAATATACGATTGCGATATGGAATTGGTGTCGCATACCCTTACCTCAGGAGAAATCATTACGGGAAAACAGAGTTTAAAGGTAGCGGTCCAAGATGGCTTTTTGCATATTAAGGAAATGCAGATCCCAGGGAAGCGAAAAATGAGTATTGGTGATCTCATGAACGGTTTTGAATTCGAAAATGGCTCATACTTCTCGTAAAGCCTTGTTATTACTGATTTCATCAAAATCCAGCCAAAAAGGGTCGTGTTTATTAACAAAGCTTTCAAGTTATCAACAAAAACGGCGATTTAGCCCGTCATTACTTGCGTGAACGGATAATCCGATTAAATTTGTAGGGCAATTATTAAAAGTTTAACCAACAATTAATTTAAAAAGTAAACTATGAACAAATCAGATTTAATCGACGGTATGGCAGAAGATGCCGGAATCACTAAAGCTGCTGCCAAGAAAGCGTTAGAGTCTTTCTTAGGAAATGTAGAAGGATCACTTAAGAGTGGAAACAGAGTATCTTTAGTTGGATTTGGATCTTGGTCAGTATCTAAGAGAGCTGCTAGAGAAGGAAGAAACCCACAGACTGGAAAAACTATTAAAATCGCTGCTAAGAACGTTGTAAAATTCAAAGCAGGTGCAGATTTATCTAATAGTGTAAACTAATCACATTATAGTTCTATAATGATAAGGACCCTGCCTCGATGAGGCAGGGTTTTTTATTTGCCTAAAAGGAAGAAAAGACAAAACAATTGCATATTATCAAATTATTACTTAGCTTTAATAGACCAAACCTCTTATAAAATGATAGGCCTTACACCAACCAAGGGAGTGTTGCTCGTGGCCGAACCATCTATTATAGGCGATGTTTCCTTTAATAGATCTGTAGTTCTGTTGGCTGAGCACAACGAGAATGGATCTGTGGGATTCATTCTCAACAAGCCTTTGGAGTATTGTCTACGTGATTTCTTACCTGAAATCGATTCCAGTCTTAGAGTATACAACGGAGGTCCTGTAGAACAGGACAATCTTTATTTTATACACAGGGTCCCCGATTTAATTCCCAACAGCATAGAAATATCCAATGGCATCTATTGGGGTGGCGATTTCAATACCATTCTAGGTATGCTTCAAGATGGGAAATTGAATGACGATCAGATTCAGTTTTTCCTTGGGTATTCGGGCTGGTCCAGCGAACAACTGGAAGACGAATTGGAAGTGAACAGTTGGGTTGTCACCAAGAACGTAGCCGAAAACGATATCATTGGAAGTTGCCGTGAGAACTTCTGGAAAGAAAAAATGATCGAGTTTGGGGGAAACTACCTCCTGTGGTCCAACGCGCCCGAGAATCCCAACCTCAACTAACCCAAACGCGCCTTAGCATTCAGTTTACCTAGCAAATCTTTTGCTACCGTATTCCCGTAGGTCTTCTTTCGGTATTTGGTAATGGGTTGTATCCCCACAATGGTATTGGTAACAAAGAGCTCGTCTGCTTTCTGCAATTCGAAAGGCGAGATAAAGGTTTCTTCAAGGACATAGTCCGGTAATTGTGCGATAATGGACAACAACTGTTTTCGTAAAATTCCGTTTAAGCAACCATCGCTTAAGGGTGGGGTTTTTATTTTATAGCCATTAACCAGGAATAGGTTTCCGTTGAGAGCCTCTATAACCTGCTTCTTATCATTAAGCATCAAACAGTTCTGGTATCCATTTTCATGGGCAAAAACACTTCCTAAAACGTTAATGGCACGGTTGTTTGTTTTAAGTGTAGAAAGCAAACCTGAATTTACATAATGGTCTTTAAAGAGCTCTACTTCGTAGGGCGTTTCGGAAAGGATGTAAAAAGGGTTATCTATGGGCTCGGGTATAATAAGGTATTCCACCTCGTTGGAAGTGGGTGTATACTTTCCTCCCCAGCCCCGCCAAACCAAGAGTTTTACTCGGAATGCATTCTGTTTTTCGGGTTGGGCTTCGATGGTTTTGGTAATGGCATCTTGCAGGAATTCCAGGGTAAAGTTCATTGGGATTTCCATCCGAAGGATCCGCATGGATGCCATCAATCTAAAATAATGGTCTTCCCAAAATAGGATCTTACCTGCCGATACTTTAATGGTTTCGAAAACTGCATCCCCATAGTGCAAGCCTCTATTGGTTACAGGTATGGATGCTTCTGTGCTGGATATAAGGGTACCGTTATAGTTTAGCATAAAAAACCGTCTTTAGGTAAGACGGCGCAAAGATACTTTATTCTTGTCGTCTAATTAGGTAGAACCCAAGATATGTTTTAAGTTGGATACCATGTTGTCCCAAAGCATTTTTCCTTCTTCTACTTCATCTTCTTCGGCAAAGTCAGTAACCATAAGCGATACATCCTTGGTGATATCGTCCACTTGAATACGGAGTTCGAAATAATAATCGGTCCCTTCGTCATCCTCCCAACGGAATTTAATGCGCTCCCCGCTTTTCTTGCCCAGGAGTTTGGCGCGTTCTTCACTACCTTCCCAGATAAAAGTAAAAAACTCCCCTCGGGAATTTACATTGTCTGCATACCATTCGCTCATTCCAGAAGGAGTGGATATATATTGATATAGAAGGGATGGAGACACAAGTATAGGAAACTCCATTTCGTATTTTATTTTATCTTCCATGTGGTATCATAGTTAGCTAATGCCCAATATAGATATTAATTTGAAACTGAAAAAGAAAGGAACTGAAATTTTTGACAAACCAAATTCGTTCTAAAATTCCTGGCATTTGTTCTTTTCCTTCTCCTGTATTAAAAGTCCGAAAATTAGTAAAATGTTACAATAGCTTCTCATTTTCTTCTAGGGAATTTTGGAAAAATAGGAAAAATCCCCTGTAAAATTAAGGGTTGACAACCTTGCGTGTGAGAAAAATCCTTATATTGATCTCCCTTTTTATAGTATTTTTCCTACAAAATGTTAACAAAATTGTGTATAACATACAGTAAGACAAGGTGATAGCAGTAAGGTGATTGGCTAAATTCGCGGGTATAAATCAAAATTTTTTATACCCATGAAAACAATTAAACTAGCAATCCTTTCACTAACTATTTTTGGGGCCTTGTACAGCTGTACGCCTGAAAATCTACAATTCGATGAGCAACAAAGCAAAGACGACGATTGTGCGCAGAACGATAGAAACTGTAACGGGGTTCCTGACAACGAAGAATAGTTTGTACACTACTGTTATAACTATTTTAGCAGTAGTAGCACCCTTTTTACATTTATTAGCTAAGTCCGGGCAACCCGGACTTTTTGGTTATAAATGGATGACTTCCTTTTTGTTTGCCCTTGGCTGGCCCATTACGACCATTTGCATGGGGCTTCTGCTTTATATGGCTTCCGAACATATCGAAGGGGAAATGCGAAAGGGATTTGCCCTTATATCCACAGTTATTATAGGTTTGGGCATGTATTATCTAATGTATACGCTGATACCTATGGATTTTATGGGTATTAACGACTTCCCCGTTATTGTATACTATCTTGTCTTGCTGCTGTGTTCCATAGCAGCTATAGTTGCTGTTAGGTTCTTAAACAAAGGAATAAAATTTACAGAAGCGAAATTAAAAGCTAATGTAAGCCGCCTTATTGCATTCATCATTAATGGGGATAAGTATATTGAAACCGAAGAAAACCGAACAAAGTACTTTAAGGACTATATGGGGGAGCTTGATGAGCTTTCCAAATAACCAAAAAGGGAAGAATTGGCAATTTCATAACCCTTAAAAATTAAAACATAAAACCCCGACATCTAGATGTCGGGGTTTTACTTATTAGGCCATCCTTTATATCTTAAAAGTCACCACAGGGATCTTGGCATGGTTCACCAGTTCCTCCCCTAAACTCCCAGCAAAAAAATGCATGAGTCCTTGTCTTCCATGAGTAGGTACAGCAATGATATCGGCTCCGTATGCGTTGCTAAAAGTAAAAATGCATCTTCTACCGTGTGATCACAATAGTAAGCTACTTCATTATGCAATTCCTTATCCTCTTCGTTGGCAGCCAATAAAAACTGAAAGGCTTTTTCTTCGAGTACACTGGTTTTATTGAAACGCTCTGGGGTGTTTACATACAGCATCTTGAACTTTGCATCAAAAGCCTTGGCAAAGGAACGGGCTTTCTTAAAAGCGGGTACATAATCCAATGAAAAATCGCAGGCAAACACTATGCTGTCTAAATTGAAATTCATGCTCCGGTTCTTTACAACCAATACAGGGATGCTGGAATTTCTCACCACCTTTTCGGTGTTGGAGCCCACAAAGACTTCCTTAATTCCACTACTGCCGTGCGATCCCATCACAATTAAATCCACATCGTGCTCCTGGGCTACCGTATCTACTTCACTAAACTCCCTGTAGTTCCTTACAAGCGTCTCTACTTCGATTCCTTTCAAATAATCAAACTTCAAAAAAGCATCGAACTGTTTTTCGGCCAGCTTCATATAATACATGGCTTCGAATACTTCCTGGGATTCATCTTTGGTAAGAAACGATGGACTCAGGCCCATCATATGCAACATAATAAGTTTGCTGTTGTGCTTTTTAGCCAATTGAGCAGCCACTTCCAGCGCGTATTGGGAATGTTCTGAAAAATCGACGGGTATCATTATTTTTTTCATAGTATGAGGGATTAAGATTAGTAATACGATTAACACTTTAGGTTAACCATACATCAAAATTACCGTCTGCTACTGTGAAAAAGGATGACTTTTGTCAGTCCCCAAAGAGGCAATAAAAAAAGCCACTCGATAGAATGGCTTGGGATGATACATCCTCCTCAAAATGTATCATTTAGCTTAGTCATACTACAAATATATCTTAAGCTGGGAGAATAGGAAACGGGAAAAAGCACCAAATTAAAGGGGGAAACTCCTAAGGAAAAACTATGGGCAAGCTTCTCTGTTAGAAAATAAAAAAACCTGATACGGTTGTATCAGGTTTACACTTTGTAGCGAGAGCGAGACTTGAACTCGCGACCTCCGGGTTATGAATCCGACGCTCTAACCAGCTGAGCTACCTCGCCATTTTGCGGATGCAAAGATAGCAACTAAAGCTTCTTTTACAAGGAATATTTTCAATTAATTTTCATGAACGCAGACATCCCTTTTTTTTACTCGGAAAAAATAAATTGTAAATTGTAAATTATATATGATTACTATGAAAAGAATTTTCCTTGCTTTCGCATTTTTAGCAATGGTATTGGGTTGTTCCAGTGATGATGATTCATCACCCACACCAGAACAAGAAACATCCCAAATAAACCTTACAAAAATTTTATTGGGCTTTAATGAAAGCGATAACTCCTATGCAATGGAAACCGTACTTTATTACACCAATGAAGGTGTTTTAGACAGCACTGTCTCTGTCTGTCCCACTTGTTTCCCCGAAGGTCCCGAAAAGTACTACTATAACCAAATGGGGATCGATTGGATTGACAGATTCTTAGGGGCTCACTCACAACTTAGTTATGAAAATGGAAAGATTGTGACCAGAGCGAATTATGACAGTGCAGGCGAACTGGACTCCTCCATAGAATATCTGTATGACAATTCTGGGAATATCAGTGAAATTAGTGGGGTATATAGTCCAGGGGCACCCCCTTACATCGTTACCTTGGAATACAATTCCAATGGGGACATTACCAAACGCCAAGAACCTGTTAATCCCTATTATACAACATACGAATATCTATCCAGCAAATCTGCTTATTCACTACCTTACAATAATAACTACAGGCAAACACAAATGACCCCATTGTATAACAGATCGAAAACCATTTATGGGGATAATGATGAAATACTATACGAAATCATTCACGAATACGAATTTAATGACGAAGGGTTCCCGATTAAAGAAACACGGTTAAGGGATGGAGAAGTCCAACGTATCGACCTGTTCTTTTACGAAGAAAATTAATAGCTATCGACTTCTATTAGCTTTGTTTTGAAGGTTTAACACCAGTCTTAGCCTATCTTAACAAACCTTGAGACAAAGAAATTTAGTCAAAAAATATTTTAAGAGTATTTTCCCTATTAAATTTTCATGAATAACGACTTTATGTATTTTTACCGCATAAGAGCAAATCTTATATTGTAATTATATTGCGATCCCATGAAATCACTTTTATTAGCCCCTCTTTTAATTATTTTTCTCGTTGGATGTTCCAGTGATGACGATTCTTCTAACCCTCCAAATGGCGAAGACAATGCTCCAAGTTTACGTCTTACAAAAATCATCCTGGACGTAAATGATCCAGTAGCGCGAATCGAACTATCCCACACCTTAGATGATAATGGAAGACTAAGAACCTTACAGGCTATCCATACTAACGGTAATGTTTTTACGACACATTATAACTATACCAACGGAAGAATAACATCCCTTGAGTATGAAAACATAAGCGAGAATCCCTTACGAACATTTAGCTATGATGGGGAACGTATTGTCTCAAGTGTCTGGGGGGATAAAAATTATACGTACACTTACAATTCGCTGGGGAGATTAACACAAATCGATGAATATGTAGGGGATCATCTAAATTGCTCTCAGGTTTTTTCTATAAATGCCCAAGGCAATGTCACTGAAAAAATGGATGCTTGTCATGCAACCATTGCCCAGTTTGAATATGACACTCAAAAAAACCCACAGACTCTACTTTTTGACGAGCCTTTTTTGAATGCATTTGCTATTTCCCGCAATAATAGTGTTTCTGAAGTATTCAGTGTTCCTTCTGAAGACATGCTTACCAAAACCTATGAATACAACGAAGAGGGTTATCCTACGATAGAGAATGTATATAGAGATGGTGAGTTACTTTATGTTAATCAGTATATCTACGAGGCTACCCCATAAAAATCAACTTTTAGCCTTAGTTGTAAGCGACTTTAAGTCAAATTGTTCCTGTTCCCCGCTCCCCATGTTTCTAAGGGTGTAGGTACCCGCTGCCATTTCGGTATCGCCCGCTAGTACTACAAAGGGGATCCCGCGACGATCCGCATAAGTCATCTGTTTTTTGAATTTAGCAGCGTCGGGATACAACTCTGCTGAGATTCCTTGGTTTCTCAATTGATTAATGGCCTTCATGGCATATAAAGCCTCTTGCTCCCCAAAGTTGAGGAAAAGGACCTGGGTTATAGCTGAAACAGTATCGGGGAACAAACCAAGCTCCTCTAGCACCAAGTAGATACGGTCCAAACCAAAGGAAATACCTACCCCGCTCACGTCTTTTAAACCAAAAATACCTGTAAGGTCATCGTAACGGCCTCCACCGCCAATACTGCCCATCTTTACACCTTCTGGAGCCGCTACTTCGAAGATGGCCCCTGTGTAGTAATTAAGCCCACGGGCTAAGGTAACATCTATCTCCAGGTTTGCTGAGCCCAAACCAAGGTCATCAACGGAGTTCACGATAAATTCCAAATCAGCAATCCCTTCCAATCCAATTTCTGAGGTCACCAATAAACCTCTTAGCATACTTAACTTATCTGACGCGTTTCCAGAAGCTTCAAACAAAGGCTGTACCTTTTCGATCGCTGCGTCATCAATGCCTTTGAAGCGCATTTCCTCCTTCACCTTCTCCTCACCTATCTTGTCCAGCTTATCCAACGCTACGGTAAAGTCGATGAGTTTGTCCGAAGCGCCTATCACTTCCGCGATCCCACTCAGGATTTTGCGGTTGTTCATTTTAATTGTGGTTCCCTTCAGTCCCAATTGTGTAAATACAGCATCGTAGAGCTGTACCAACTCCACTTCCTGCCAAAGGGACTTACTGCCCACCACATCGGCATCGCACTGATAAAACTCGCGGAAACGCCCTTTCTGGGGACGATCGGCACGCCAAACAGGTTGCATCTGGTAGCGCTTAAACGGAAATACGATGTCGTTCTGGTGTTGCACCACATAGCGGGCAAAAGGAACCGTAAGGTCATAACGCAATGCTTTTTCGGAGATGTTAGGAAGTGCAGTTCGAATATTTAAAATGTAATCACTTATTAAGTAATTTAAAAAATCATTAACTAATTTTGATCGAATTCCAGAAACTATCGTCTCTTCATCATTGTTTGTACCTGTTGCAGTTATATATGCACGTATAGTATTCTCATTATTCTTAATAAACCTTACTAAAATTTCCTTATTCTCATCTCCATGTACCCAACGAGCAATACTTGATTCTTCAAAATTATAGTCCGTCAATTCAAATCTGTTTCGCAGTAAATTATTTACAAAACGATAATAACCATCTATAACCATTCCGGTAGATTCTAAACTCTTTCTAACATCTTTAAAATAATCCCCACTATTCAGAATCTTAAAAATCAACCGATCCCCTTCTTCCCCATACTTCCCCATAAGGGTATCGCTGTTTTCGAAACTCGGGGTTTCTATGGGCTGAAAACCATAGGTAGTAAAACACCCCTTAATGGTATTCATAATGTATTGGCGCTTTACCACCTCGGTAGGTGAAAAGTCACGGGTTCCTTTGGGTATGGATGGTTTCTTGGACAAATTCTCTGTGCTAAGTGGTGATCTCGATACATTTTGCTAAGCAAAACACTCGATCACCTGTTTTACATATTCAATTTTTAGACCCTGCAAATATCTTAAAATAATGGCTAAGTTGTAACTTTCTAATACCACAATAGTCTAATCCGTTTAAAGAAGCATGCTAACGCCAAGTATAGCCCTCTACCAAGAAAGTGGTGTGAATAACCCCTTCTCGAAGTTTACGATACGAAAACATGCCAGTTTATAACTTAAATTCTTACAACATGATTATTTCTAACACAGAAACCGTTCCCAATAGGGAGATTAGTGAAATCCTTGGAATTGCCCGTGGAAGCACGGTACGTGCCCGTAACATAGGCCGCGATATCGTTGCAGGCCTAAAGAATATTGTAGGAGGCGAAATTGAGGAATACACAAAATTACAGGCCCATGCCAGGGAGCAGGCCATACAACGCTTAATGGCCGATGCCAACCGTTTGGGGGCAGATGCTGTAGTAAATGTGCGCTTAACCACCAGCATGATCATGCAGGGTGCTTCTGAAATCTTAGCCTACGGAACCGCTGTAAAACTTAAATAATGGACTCACTTAGCACAGGAATCGTTTTGTTCAATATTCTTATCTACGCAGCCCTTTTTGGAATACTCATCTACCTTATTATCCGCAGGATACGGATCGAAGGGGAAGAAGATTTTGAAAAGAGGGACAATTAATTGCCTATATAACCAGAGAAACCTTCATAAAGGGTTCCATCGGTAATGGATGCACCTTGTTGGATTAAGTTGAAGATATCCAGATTTCTGTCTTTAAAATAGGCTTTGGAGGCTGTATACAAGCCCACGGCTTCGCTTTGTATGTTTTCCTGAAGCCACTGCAGGGTCTCCATAGTACTTAGATCGGCCCCTTCCTTGTTCAGTTTAACCACAATGAGATGCATTTGGGTTTCTTCCAGTTTGAACAGGAACAATTGCTTGGGGGAAGTATTCTGAAGGTATTTGGCCTTGGTCAATACCCCTTCCCAAATTAGATCGCTAAAAACATCGATCTCTTCTTCGGCTACTTCAGGTTGTTCTTTCTTGATCTTTTCCCATTCCTCTCCTGTAATGGATTGGGTGGCCAAAAAATTGATGAACTCCGGATGGAGTTCCTCCAATTGTTCTTTGGTGAGCCTTGTATATTTCATGACTATAAAAAAACCGCCCAATTGGGCGGTT
>JANQKN010000036.1 GCA_028281065.1 Flavobacteriaceae bacterium
ATGAGAGGGGTATGCGATGCATTCTATATGGATGGGCTATCGGTCAGGCAAATATCACGGATATTGAACCTGACCATTCCCGAAGTGAACGGGAGGATGGTATCGGCCTGTTCCATTATGATCCGCTACAGGGAGGAAATACTGGAGGGGAAGGACGCATCCAGATAACACCATGGGACTTTCTAGCCCATGGTTTTTATATCCTTTACCGTAATTGACAACAGTAATCCCATATAGTAATATCAAAAAAAGGTTTCAATGGTTACCAAAGGTGGTCGGGAGTAACCATATTGCTTTTGGTACCCATTTAAACCACTGTCCATGAACATTACAATAAAAGAAGTCCCTAATCGCAAGATACTTGTACTGAAACTTTCAGAAGCGATCCCAAACGACTATGAAGATCCCTTGTTCCCGATATATCCAGAAGACAACCCAAATGAAATGGAAATGATTTCAGGATTGGAAGTTGTTTTTGCTGTTTGGAAACAACTCTACGTTTTGGAAGGAGTCTATGGTGTGGCCATAAACCCGTTTGAGATTACCATCGAAACACATGCCGAATATGGCTGGCAATCCATTGAAGCCGATATTCTATATATCCTAGCGATGATGATCGTGGAAGGTGATACGGTAGGTATTAAGCGGCGAAAACACATGTTTAAGACCGAGAAAGAAAAGGTAGAGCAGGAAATAGATAGGTCCGGGAAACAGCTTCAATGGATCGAGGGTTAGTGCTTATTCCCATAATCTGAAATTTACAACCCAACCTTTTGTGTTGGTTTTTTACTGCCCTTGTTTAATTTCTACTCCCACTTAAAATCCACCTGTTCCAGATCATCCCTGTTTTCCATCCGATCCACGAACAGGATGCCGTCGAGGTGATCGATCTCATGGAGGATGACCCTCGCCAAAAACCCAATTGCTTCAAGTGATCTGCTCTTTCCATTGGTATCTTGGTAGCGTACCGTCAGTTCTTCTTTTCGCTTCACGGGCCCTCGGTACCTCGGAAGGGAGAGACAGGATTCATTTACGGATTTCATTTTCCCTGTATTTGAAACAATAACAGGGTTGATGAGAACCGTGTCTTCATCTTCTTCTTTGTTCAGGTTCATGATGCAGATCCTCTTGTTGATGTCGATTTGGGGAGCCGCCAAACCAACAGATATGTTCATGGAACGGAAGGATTGTTTTAATAGGGCTACATCACGGTGCAGACCGTCCCCAAAATCGTTAACGGGTGTTGAAACCCTCCGTAAGGGGGAGTCCATACCTGTGTCGAAAAAGTCTTTGTATTCCAGTTCAATGATCGGTTTCATACAGTAGAATTGTACCACCTGAACCAATTATTGATAACTTATTGTAACGGCTTGTCACTATTTGATCCTTAATCAGTTGTTAATCATATTTGAAAAGGCTGCAACTAAGAAAAAACAAACCCATAGAAATTCTGTTTACTTAAAATTTTGGATACTGTCCATCAAAAGTCACATTCCAAGAATTTGCTTTTTCTTTCATTTTGTATGTGGTGCATGAAAAACCCTTTCTCAATAATAAAATAGTTTATTTAAAAACGCAGACCTGAGGGGTCTGTTTTTATTTTCATCCCTTCATACAGGCGTTTCGGCACGGTAAAAAGACCTCTTGGCACATTTCCATTGTGCCAATTTCTTCCCTGCGTAGATTGCTGGTTTTTAACAATTAAAACCATGAAATCATGCAAGAATTTCTTTATTATCTCATCGTGTATGGGATGTACCTCGTGTACGCAATCCTTATTTTCATTGTACTGCGCTTGATCTTCCGTGCGGTGGTCAAAACCCACCATTCCAACTGGAGCCATCTCATTGACGGCTTCAACTTTTCGAGCGAAGAGTTTTACGAACGTCTGAAACAGGAACTCCATGCGCAGGGGATCAAGAAGGTAAAGACTTACTTTGTCCTGTTGAAAGAAGGCGGTATGTTCTCAGCCAATCGATCCTACTTACGGGTCGAATGGAAGGGTTTCCAATACGATATCTGCGCAGCGCCGTTCGGCAAGGGCTTTTTCATTTCGTGGTGGCTCTTGTACAACCACTCCATTTGGGAAATCCTCATTGCCAAGGTACCCTTCATTGGTGAATGGCTCAAGGACAAGTGGTTCCCGATCACGTATTTTAAGGTAGACAGTGGCAGTATGTTCATGACCTACTGCCAGCAATCCGTCCTGAAGGTGATCGATGACATCACCAAGGACAGTGGGGTTAGGGAACTCACCGAAAGTGAACGGAAGCCGGTGCTCAAGGATGTGCTCAAGCGATGATGCAACTGACGGCCAGTGAACGGGCAACCCTCCATTTCTACCGTTGGGAACGGTTAGGGCGTGGTTACATCCTCGCACAGGAGCCCATTGGGATAGAGCCGCCCTACGTTCCCTTCAACCACAGGGGTTTTGCCCAACACCCTCCCATTGATGATGGGAGGGTCCCTACCCTCCTTGAGCTTGGGAAAAAGCTTCTTTCTGGTAAGAAAGAAGCACCAAAACAGGAAGAAGATGACAATTTTGATCTTGTTTCGAACCCTGCGCGTACTGATGTGGTGCACATGGGGTTTGCTATCTGTTTCCCAAAAGGAACGGAAATCCTGTCCACAATAACAACCGAGTTCGTCGGCATGCTCTCATTTACCAATGACCCCGTCTCCTTTGAACTCCTGGGGACAAAGGAAGCTATAACGGTTCAGTTGATCTGTAGCAAGGAAGATAGCGAGCGTGTGGAGTCCCACCTGAACGCCTATTTTCCAACAGCTATTATCCGAGAACTCGAAAGTTCATGGCTCCCATTCGATACCGATGAATTTGTAGCCATTGCGGACTTTGGACTGAACGATGAGTTTATGCGACCGATCAACACCGTGCCAAACTTCAATGTTGATCCCCTTACCTCTGTGGTTGCAACCATGAACAGCTTGCAGGACGAAGATATGGTGCTGTTTCAAACGATCTTTCGAGGGGTAACGGCACCGTGGGCGAGGGACGTACAGAAATCCGTATCGGATGGAAGGGGCGGCAGTTTCTTTGCAGATGCCCCTGAAATGACCACTTTGGCAAAGGACAAAGTATCGTCACCGCTCTTTGCCGTGGTGATGAGGGTTGCCACGCAATCCAACAGTGAAGAAAGGAGCCAGTACCTTGCAACCGAAATGATACGAAGTATCACTTCTGTTTCAACAGGGCAGTACAACAAGCTCATACCGCTCTCGAACGAGGGCTACAACTACCACAACCACCTGTACAACGTACTGGTAAGGCAATCCAACCGCTTCGGGATGATCCTCAACACAGGGGAACTATCAACCTTTGTACACTACCCCAACAGGACGGTGGTATCGGAAAAACTGGGCTTACAAGGGGGCAAAACGCGGGGACTCCCCGCCGAGGGAATAAATCAAAAGTATGTGCTTGGTATGAATGTTCACAACGGATTGGAAACGCCAGTTACATTGAATGATGAGCAGCGACTCCGCCATACCCATTTGATAGGGGCAACAGGTGTCGGAAAGAGTACACTCATTACGAATATGGTTTTGGAGGACATACGGCACGGGAACGGGGTTGCCGTGTTCGATCCCCATGGAGATCTGTGTGATGCCATAGCCGAACGTATACCAGAGGAACGGTTAAGAGATGTGGTATTGATCGATCCCTCGGATACAGAGTTCCCGATCGGATTTAACCTTTTGTCCGCAAACAGCGAAGCGGAGGCAATCGTATTGGGTTCCGACCTCGTTTCCTCCTTCCGCCGTAGTTCGACCTCGTGGGGCGACAACATCAATGCGGTACTTTCCAATGCCATCAACACCTTTTTGGAAAGCAGTGAGGGCGGTACGCTCATTGAATTGAAGCGGTTTTTGTTGGAAGAAAAATTCAGGAACGAATTTCTAACGAAGGTGGATGACCCTTCGATCCATTACTACTGGGAACATGAATATCCAATGGTACGCAAAGGTATTGCACCACTACTAACCAGAATAGATACTTTTCTCCGTCCAAAAATTGTTCGCTACATGCTGGCACAGAAATCGGGGGTTGATTTTAGCGAATGCATAGAGCAAAAGAAAATCGTATTGATAAAGCTGTCACAGGGGCTTATCGGTGAGGAAAATTCATACCTCTTGGGATCACTTTTCCTATCTAAGTTCAACCAAGTGGCGCAAAGTCGGCAGAACCTCCCAAAGGAAGAGCGTCATCCCTACTACCTATACCTTGATGAGTTCCAGAATTTTATTACACCATCGATAACCAGTATCCTATCTGGGGCAAGGAAGTATGGTTTGGGATTGATCCTGGCCCATCAAGACCTTACACAGATCGATGATGCTAAAACGCTGAACTCCGTAATTTCCAACCCCTACGTGCGGATATGTTTTCGGCTTGGGGATGTGGATGCACGAAAACTGGAATCGGGCTTTTCTTCCTTTGAAGAAACGGATTTACAGAGCCTCGGTATCGGACAGGCTGTTATGAGGGTCGGGAGTAGTACCAATGACTTCAACATACTAACGCATTCGCTACCTGAAATTGATCCTCACATAGCAGAGGTAACGAGAGACTCCATTGTTCAAAACACGAGAAGGGATTATGCCAAGCCACAAGCAGAGATACAAGAAATATTGGACGGGTTACTGCCGAGAACTAAGCAAAAGAAAGAAGAACCAAGGGAAAAGAGGGTTGCGGATATTCCAGTCAATTATGAAGAAGTAAGGAACACTGCCAATGTTCCAAAAGAAACCTTGCAAAAGGACGGTAAATCCAAGATTACGGACAAGGAGAAGGAAAAGCACCGAGAGCGTGCTGAAACTTCACGGATAATCCGTGAGCATACCTATCTGCAATCCATTATAAAGAAACTGGGGCAGGAACGGGGTTTTCTTACCACAGTGGAAAAGGAACTGGTTAGGGGTGGTCGTATTGATGTGTTATTGGAAAAGGAAGGTTTGAAGATTGCGTGCGAGGTAGCTGTTACCAATACCCCAGACAACGAACTGGCAAACATACAAAAGTGCCTTGGTGCTGGCTGTGATCTGGTTGTTTCGGTATCAAAGGATGTCAAACACCTTGCAAAGATTAAGGAACTTGCCGAAAAACAACTTGCAAAGCAAGAGTTACAAAAAGTCTTTTTCCTTCATCCAGAAAACTTGGGTGGGTTTTTGGATAGCCTCGATCAACCCGAAGAACCCAAAACCGAAGTCGTGCAGGGGTTCCGTGTTACCACGGAGTACGGGGAGGGAGACAGCCACAGCCGAAAGAACCTGAAAGAAAGGATTGCACACCTGATATTCAGGAAGAAAAAAGGTTAGACCTTGGTTAACTTATCAAGATAGGTTTTGTAACCCTTTTCTTCTATGTAATCCATGATGCTTCCAAACTCCTCGGTTTCCTTGGCCATTTGGTTCTTGGAAGGATCATTTGCATAATCATGTGGGGGCCATGTGTCTTCTCTACTTGTTTGTATAATTACATGGGGGCAAGATTTTTTGTTTTTTATAATGCCCATTTCTTTTTCTGAAATGGTTTTCCCTTTGAACTCAAGGGCTGTACCCATTGTATCGGATAGGTAAAACAGGGCCTTGGCATCGTACCTGTCTTTCCAATAGTTCCATTTCCAGTATGTTCCGACAGGGTAGTAGTAACGGTATATTGTGGTAGCTTCGAAGAGTTCAGTGATGGGAGTTCGAAATAAAAAAAACAGGGGTTGGTTCCTGTGTTTATCTTCATAGTCAAACTCATTTTGACGGATGGCCAGTGCTTCTATTTTTTCGGTTCTCTTTTTTTCAATGTAAAAACGAAGCAAGCCCTTTACATCATTATACATGCTCATACTCGGGTACATATACTCATCACCAAAGAGCCAACCTTTATTGATCCCGAACAGACTTGATATTTTCTCCAAATGCTCATTGGTGAGTGAATTGAATACAACGATCAAGTTCTCATAGTCAGATATAGGGATGTTAATTTTATCGTCGATATTTTCCTTGAGGAATGGAGCAATTCTAAGGTCGGGTATCCCGTGGGAATTGAAGAGGGTTTTAAGCCGAGCCTGTATGGTATTGAATTTTTCTGCTTCTTTGGTTTCCTGTTCTTCCTTAATGATGGTTAAATTGTTTATAAACGTGACGGTCTTGTTTTCCACAATTTCGTAATTGGGATTGTTGTTATTCTTTTCTTCCCTAATAAGGCTGAGGAAGTCTTTGGCATAGCCAATTACTGTATATAATGTTGGTAAATCCATAGTATAAATTTGAGGTTTTTATTCTATATGTAGAATAGGTGTGGTTTATAAGAATTTTGTTACATCTTTTTCAAGAGTTGCCAATTTTTTTGCCTTATCTTGAAAGAACACCTGTAGGCAATGCTTGCTTTTCTCGGTTAGTTTTGTTCTCCCAGTTTCGATTCTGTGCAGGGTTGTGTGGGTAAGGCCGATACGTTTTGAACATTTGTACAGGGATACACCGTTTTCTTTCCGATAGTTTTTTAGCATTCCAACCAATTTGTTGTTTTCCTTCATAACTGGGGTTTCGTATCCGAGAAAATCTGCGATCACTGGATAGAAACGCAGGTTTGGGGTCGTTCGGTTCTGTTCCCAATGTACAATGCTCTGTACGGTAACGTTAAGCTGTTGTGCAACATCCTTCAATTCCATGTTACCGTCTAACCGCTTGGTGCGTAGGTGGTCGCCTATGCTTGTCAATGTTTTGGGATAGCGGGAATCTTTCGGTATATTGGCCTGTAACACCAGTTCACAGATGGTCAACGAAACCAAATCGTTATGTTACAAAAATCAAAATCGAAGAAAATACTTCAACTTAAATACTTATTCCTCCTTCCCATTGTTGGTGGGATGCTGTTGTATTCTTCCTGTACCCAGGATGTTTCTGCTCAAGAAACCAATAGTACTGCAGACCAAAGTGAGATCCTTCAGAAAATCGAAGAATTGAAGGAGTCCATTGCAGCCAAGGGAAGTATGACCAAGGAAGAATCGGAAGCCCTTAAGGTCCTTTATGTGTTGACCAATCCCAAGGGATTGCACGTAGATGAATTCGACTCTGTAAAAGATCAAGCAGGGATTCCCTTTGGTGTTATAGAGAGACCTCCTGTTTTTCCAGGTTGTGAAGGCATAGAAGGAGCAGCTGCTGCCAAGAAATGCTTTGCGGATAAGATTACCAACTATGTGGCATCTAACTTTAATGTGGATATTGCCAAAGGAGCTGGTTTGGAAGGACGTCAACGAATCGCTGTACAGTTCATGATCAATACCAAAGGAGAAGTAACCCATGTAAAGGCAAGAGCACCCCTTCCTGTATTGGAGGAAGAATCGATTAGGGTAGTGGAGAGCCTTCCTAGAATGACACCTGGACAACATCAAGGCAAGGATGTGACGGTTACCTATTCCCTGCCCATCATTTTTGCCATAGAATAATGATAGATCGTAAGATTGAAAAAGCCGAAGGGGAACCTTCGGCTTTTTTTAATACGTTTTTAAGTGCCTAAATTTTGGATAAACTATGATTAAAGGGCATCTGGATTGTTTATTTTCTCCCTCAGGTCCCGAATGAAAACTAAAAACTTCATTCGCATGCTGCATTCAGGGCAGAATTTGTCCTTTTCCATTTTGGGGCTATCTATTGTTTTTACGAAGTTCATGTTTTCAAACCCAATCGTGGTTCCATCTTTGAATCCAAGAAATTCAGATTTGTAAGATCCAAAATCAATTTTGCAAAAATCACATAGCTGAAGGGTTAGGCCCTCATACAAATCATATACAGTAAAGTTGCCTCCATGATTTTTGAATTTTTCAATTTCTTTTTCGAAATGCCCACAATCATGACATGGAGTACATGGAGTCACTTCTACGTCTGTATAGCACAAAGGACATTGCTCTTTTTTCATTTTTAATAACTCCTTTTAAGAGGAAGGAATATACCATCTTTTCCTCTTAGATGTTAAACTTTTTCAAAAATTCAGGAGATGATACTTCTGCGTTGTTTTGATTGTAGCGTAATAGGTACAGGTTTACGTTTTAAAGCAGCCCTCCCCAAAACGACGGACACCACAGTATCCAGGGGACGCGTTATGTGATGACGTTTTGGGGGAGAGGCTCACAACTTCAGCAATAATCTTTTACTCAATACTTAATTTTAAATCCTGTAACAGACTGTTTCTCCAAAATTTGTACTTTCGATATGGTTAAACACACGTATGAGACAGGCTTCTTTATGGATATTGGTGGTTCTTTTCAGTTCCTGTCAATGGTTTGAGACAGAGAAAATATCATCAGATACTTTTTATGAAGAAGAACTAAAAACCATTGATTGGGAAGAAGTGGATCAATATCCCACGTTTAAAGCCTGCGATCACATCACCGAAAAACAAGCCCAGAAAAATTGTTTTGTAACCACGCTAACCGACCCAATTTACCAAACCATTTCTTCCAAAAGTTTGGTTTCCCACGAAAACATCAATGATACGGTATGGGTGCATTTCAGTATTACCAAGGAAGGCGCATTTTCGCAAGTGGAAACCGAGATAGATAGCCTTCTCAGGACACAAATCCCTTTGCTGGACGAATGGATTCGACGTAGTATCGATTCCTTGCCCCAGTTGGCACCTGCCTACAAAAGGGGTATACCCGTAGCAGCCCGTTTTGGGCTTCCCATTGTGGTAAAAACCGAAAGATCTAAAGATTGAATTTATATCCTACCACAAAATCCATGGCAAATTCCCCATTATCGTTTAGGTTAAGGGCGAGAATGTCGTAGTAACCCAAAGTAATATATCCATTGCCTAGGGCAATATCCGCTCCCAATCCAAAAGCAAAGGGCGCTTGGAATTCCCCGCCGGAATTACTGAAGGTTTCTGCCGTATTGGGATTGTTGTCAGGATCTTCAATATCTGGCGATATGTAGACGTAATCGGCAATTTTTGTGTTGATAAAGACATCTACCTTTTCCGAATGCACAAACTTAAAACGATAATTAAGGGAGAACTGGGAAGAGTTTACATCGTAATCACTGGAAGCGAAAATCTGTCGGAATTGAAAGAGCAAGCTGTGTCTTTTTAACCGTGCTTCATCTATCATTTCGAAATCGATCCCAAATTGAGGCAATAAAGTATTGTCAGGATTAGGGATGAACGGGTAATTGGTCATTCCCACAAAACCCCCTAATCGTGTTTTTAAAACTACCTTTTCCTCTTCTATATCGAAAGAGGGATCCATGGCCCTGTTGTAGTCGATATAAAAACGGCGCAGGCTGGGCAGGGTGAGCTTTACCTTTTTATCTTCCAAGGGGTCATAATCCGAGGTCTGATCCATAAGTACCGCTTTGTATTCCTCTTGGTAGTCCCCATCTACCCGGGTGTTTTTCAATTCCCGGATATCACTTCCTTTTTTGGAAAAATAACGGTATTCCCCATCGATAACATTCCATAAAAGGGTGAGTTTGCCATCTATCTCTGTTTTAAGGGAGTAGGTGGTGCCATCTACGGTATAATCTTGTTGGGCAAACAAGCCTATTGTGGAGAAAAAAGCTAGGATGAGGAGTAAGCGCTTCATATCTATAGATTTGGATTAGCTAAAAGTACATGAATTTTTTCATTTTGAAATTTACACAAACAGAATGAAAAAATTATATGTACTAACGCCGTGGTTACTGAAGTAAAACTCTATTTTGTAGATTATTCTATCACAAAATAGGGTTTTTACAGAAGAAAGGTAAAAAAATAATTGAAACACTATTTACCATGGGTTCTGCCTTTCCATGTGTACGATCCCCGTAAACTGTTGAGAACGATCCAAATGGTTAGGAAAGGGTAAATAATGATAGAAATCAAAATTGTAAGTACAGGGATAGGGGTATTAAAAAACTTTGCCATGAGAGTTAGGGCAAAAATATCAAGGAGTATTTTTTGAAATAGAAACGCAAGGAATACTTCCCTGTGAGGGGGAATGACATAACAAATAAGCGAAATGACAAAGAATAAGTTGGCCAAAAAGACTATAGCACCCATGAGTTGCGGGGTTTTGTTTTCTTGTTTGGTTGTTTTGGAAGCCCATCGGATGCGTTGTTCTACAACGCGTTTCCAAGTCGTTTCGGGTTGGGTGGTTACCGCTGTTTCAGGTTGGTTCAAAAATCCCAATTTGTCAGGATAGGTATGCTTCATTTTTTCCAAAAGAAAGATATCGTCTCCACTGGCTATGTGATCGTTACCCGTAAAGCCATTTACTTCCAAGAAAGCCTTTTTAAGATAGGCCAGATTCGCTCCGTTGCATAGCAATGGTGATTTCCACCCAAAACTACCCATAGCGACCAATTGTAGGCTTAACCCATCAAAAAATTGAAATTGATCCAATACAGAACCACTTCTTGCATAGAGAACGGGTCCACAAACCAGATAGGGTTTTTCTTCCTGAATAAACCGATCGTACCAGTGCAACCACTTTTCGGGAACCCTGCAATCTGCATCGGTGGTAAGGATCCATTCATGGGAAGCTTCTTTTACCGCTAGGGAAATTGCATCTTTTTTTGGGGATTGGGACGTCCTCTGGTTCTGAAGGATTTGATAGTTGATATCCGTTTCCCTCAAGAAGCTTTTCATTAATTTTTCCCCCTCATCTTCCGAGGCATCGTTAATGAAAAATACTTCAAACAATTCCTTTGGATAGTTTAATTGTGATAAGGATTTTAAAAGACGGGGAATATTTTCAGCTTCGTTTCGAAACGGGATAACAATGGAAAAAGAAGTTTTGGGATCCACTTTTTTAGGCCGATCCTTCTTCAGTTTAAAAAAACCACTTACCAACCACAAAATGGTGATAAAGTATAAGCTAAACCCTATGAAGAATATAACAATCATGGAGCCTTATGGGTTATAACATAAAAACTACCCACTAGGGCGGGTACTACAAAATTGAACAACCAGGAAGTCATTACAGCACATACAATGATGATTTCATTGACACCCACCAAGGAAAACAATCCAATGGCAACGCCTCCTCGAATAAGTACGTCCAGCACCAAAAAGGAAGGGATGACCGATACAAACAAATACATGGCAAAAAGGAGTGGAAAAGCGGTTTTAATGTCCAAATCGGCATTGAAATAATTCAGTAATAGAAAAAACAATACACTAAAAAGGGCATATCGAGTCAAGGAAAACAGTAAGGTTTTAATCCTTACTGTCATGGAAAGGGTCTTGAAAAACTGAATCACCTTACTCAAGCTCAATCCTTTTAAGACCAGTTCTTTTTCCTTGAATACATACCCTAAAACCACCAAAAGTAGGGACACGCCAAACAGCAAAAGGATTTTTAATAAGGAAATGGTAAGGATCTTCCATGCTATTAACGTGACTAGTCCTATAATACCCATGAGTAGGGTAATCAACATTTGGTTGATGTTGGAAAAGAGGGTGAGCAACAATATCCTTTTTCGTTTTTTAGCTTCAAAGAAATAAGCTTTTGCCCCGTATTCCCCAATCCGGTTTGGAGTGGCTAAGGATACTGTATGGGCCGCCAAACTCTGCTTAAGGGCTTTCCCAAAGGACATTTTTTCTAAGGTAGCTGCCAGGGTTTGCCATTTCAGGATTTCGAAAAACCAATTGGCTAAAGCTAATCCCAAGAATAACAAAAAAGGTGTCCAACTCTTTTGCGAAAGGATTTCCAGAAACTGAGCTAGGGAAAGAGTCTCATTTCTTGAAATTTTAGCATATATATAAGCAAAAGCGATGCATAAAATCAAAACTTTTAGGGCAATCAAGCCATATTGCTTAGATTTGTTGGAAAGGGCTGCCATGGGTAGCTAAATTAGTGAAACGCATGAAATTCTAGACGGAGTGGCTTCAGAAAAGATTATATTGGGGATAGACCCTGGGACAACCATTATGGGGTTTGGACTCATAAAAGTTGTAGGGAAAAAAATGGAATTCCTGCAGTTGCACGAGCTCCAATTGTCCAAATACGATGATCATTATGTGCGTTTAAAACATATTTTCGAAAGAACGGTTCATCTCATAGATACTTACCATCCCGACGAGATTGCCATCGAAGCCCCTTTCTTTGGAAAAAACGTACAGTCCATGCTTAAGTTGGGGAGGGCGCAGGGAGTTGCTATGGCAGCAGGCCTTTCGAGGGAAGTACCCATTACCGAATATTCCCCCAAGAAGATAAAAATGGCCATTACGGGCAATGGAAATGCCAGTAAGGAACAGGTCGCCAAAATGTTGCAAAGTACCTTAGGGCTTAAAGAATTACCCAAAAACCTGGATAGTACCGATGGCTTGGCTGCGGCGGTATGCCATTTTTACAATGCAGG
>JANQKN010000039.1 GCA_028281065.1 Flavobacteriaceae bacterium
AAGGAAATAAAGGATTCTCTGTATAATATCTGGAGCCATATAGACCGATTTCCTCCCCAGTAACATGAAGGAAAAGGATGGATCTTTTTGGGCCATTACCATTTTTAACCGCTTTTTGAAACGCCTCGGCAATTTCCAACATAGCTACCGTACCGCTTCCATCATCGTCTGCGCCATTGTATATTTCGCCGTCACGGGTGCCCACATGATCATAATGCGCTGAGATCACAATAACTTCTTCGGGTTTTTCCGACCCTTTTATAAAAGCGAGTACATTTTCGGACGATTTGGGCTCGCTCATCCTTGAGAAATATTCGGCAGGGATTTCCTGATAGTAATTGTCTTTTTCTATAGGTCCGTCTATGCCTTGAGAAACATAAAAGTCTTTTAGGTATTCGGCTGCCATCTTTTGCCCTTCTGTACCAGTCATCCGTCCTTGCATCTTGTCATCAGCAAATTCATAGAGATGGGTCTTTAGCTCTTCGGCAGTAATGGTATTGGCATAATCGGTGCTAGTGGAGTTCTTCTTGGTAGAGGTTTGCGCCGTGTTGCAGGAAATTACAAGGAGGGACAAACCCAATAAAAGAGAATATTTCATGTCAGTAGTTTTATGGTCTAAAGATACATATAGTTGTATGGGGCACTCTAAAAAAAATGTGAAAATTAAACGGGTTGGTTTAACACAGTGGTTTCCGTTTGAAAGAATGTAAAGTCAATTTTAAATTGTTTAATATTTTAGTTAAAAAACTAAACAAAATGTTAAAATTTTAGAGACAGGTAGTAATTTTCAAAATCAAATTGTTTAATAAATACTAAAAAACATTAAACAAAAAACTAATTATGAAAAAACTACTCTTACCCATCATTGTTTTGGCGATCCAGTTTTCATTTGCGCAAACTGCTCGTGTTCAGATTATTCACAATTCGGCCGACCTTGCCGCTGAAGAAGTAGACATTTACGTAGATGGTGCATTGGCGCTAGACGATTTCGCTTTTCGAACTGCCACCCCCTTTATCGATCTACCTGCAGGCAGTGAATTCGATATCGATGTAGCGCCGAGTGATAGTGGCGATGTTGGTGACTCGATCGCAACATTTCCAGTAACCCTTACCGAAGGCAATACCTATATTGTAGTTGCCGATGGTATTGTAAGTCCTACGGGATACAATCCAGCTCCTCCTTTTGGATTACAGATTTATGACATGGGTAGGGAAGCTGCCAGCGACCCTGCCAACACAGATGTCTTGGTGCACCATGGTGCAACAGACGCACCTACGGTAGACGTAGTAGAAGTAGGTGTTGGAGCTGGAACCATTGTAGATGATATGGCCTATACAGATTTCCAAGGGTATTTGGAATTGCCTACAGCAGATTATACCCTAGAGGTACGCGATGAAACAGGATCGGTAACCGTTGCTTCCTACGAAGCTCCTCTGGCGGGATTAGGTTTGGATGGAGCAGCTTTGGTTGCAGTTGCTTCTGGATTCTTGGATCCTTCTATGAATAGTAATGGACCTGCTTTTGGAATTTGGGTTGCATTGCCCTCAGGGGGCGATCTTATCGAATTGCCAGTTTCCATGGCAAGGGTACAGGTAATTCACAATTCTGCAGATGCTGCTGCTAGTGAAGTAGATGTATATATTAATGGAGCTTTGGCTGTAGATAACTTTGCTTTTAGAACCGCCACTCCGTTTATCGATTTAAATGCAGGTGTTGAGATCGAAATTGCTGTTGCTCCTGGTAACAGTACGGATGTAGGGGATGCTATAGCAACGTTCCCTCTTACATTAGCTGCTAATGCTACCTATGTGGTAGTTGCCGACGGAATTGTAAGCCCAACCGGTTACAACCCAGTCCCTCCATTTGGATTGGAAATTTATGATATGGGAAGGGAAGCGGCCACTAGCCCAACCAATACCGATGTTTTGGTACACCATGGATCTACCGATGCACCTACGGTAGATGTAGTAGAAAATGGAGTAGGGGCAGGTACCATTGTAGACAACTTGGCGTATACCGATTTCCAAGGCTATTTGGAACTACCTACAGCAGATTATGTCTTGCAAATCCGCGACGAAACAGGGACTGTAGGGGTAGCGGCTTTCGGAGCACCTTTAGCAACTCTTACATTGGATGGTGCTGCATTGGTGGTAGTGGCGTCTGGATTTTTAGATCCTTCGCAGAACTCCAATGGCCCAGCATTTGGACTTTGGGTGGCACTGACTACTGGGGGTGATTTGGTGGAACTTCCTGCCGATGTTTTGGGAACCGAAACAAATGCATTGCAAAATGTGGTTTTGTACCCAAACCCAGGTACCGAAATAATCAACATTAAAGGATTGGAAGGAACCTATAGTGGACAGATAATAGATATGCAAGGAAGGGTCCTTACCACATCCACAGTATCCCCAGACCAACAGGAAATTGTTATTGGAACATTGTCTCAAGGGATATACCAGCTCATTATCTCTCAAAACAGTAAGGTTGTAGGGACGAAGCGATTCATTAAAAACTGATCGTATTTTTTGATTGGTCGAAAGAGCCCCTTATCTTAGGGGCTCTTTTTCATTTTTGAAACGGAAGAGATATTTAACAAAAGCTTTAAACATTATTTTTGGCTTAATTTTATTTTTGCTTTTCGAAAACCTAGAAATTTGAAATTACTGCCGCACCGCTTTGTTTCCTTTATGTTGGCTTTATCGCTGTGGATGCCTTGTGTGGTATGCCTTGTAGAACACGATGCCGATACTTTGGCCTTTTTCGATTTTTCTGAAGAGGAATCTAAAATGGAACATAAAAAGGAGATGGATGAGAAAGAAACCTTTTTTCTACAATTCGCGGATGGCTTTAAACCAGTAAGTTCAAAAAAACAAAGACTTTTTGACGATTATTTTGAATACCCAAAAGAAGTAGATCGGGAAATCTTTTTACCCCCTCCAGAACGCAGGGCGTAATACCTATCGTAATAATCATCAAAAATTTTATATCAACTAATTAAATAGAACATAATGAAAGCACATACTAAAGAAACACAAGCGGCCATGACACCGCAATCCGCCTTTCAGGCATTAAAAGATGGAAATGAGAGATTTGTAAATGGAACCATGGCTTCCCGTAACCTACAAGAGCAAGTTGGTGATACAGCTTCAGGGCAATACCCATTCGCCACTGTATTGCACTGTATTGACTCCCGCGTTTCTGCCGAGTTGTTGTTTGATCAGGGAATCGGGGATGTGTTCAGTATTCGAATTGCTGGAAACTTTGTAAACGACGATATCCTTGGAAGTATGGAATTTGCTTGCAAGCTTGCCGGAACCAAGCTATTGGTTGTTTTGGGACACACTGCCTGTGGAGCCGTAAAGGGTGCTTGCGACCATGCCCGATTGGGGAACCTAACTACCTTGATCAACAAGCTAGAGCCTGCTGTAGCTGCTGTAGCAGAACCTGCCGAGGCTGAGCAACGTACTTCTAAGAACATCGACTTTGTAAACGAAGTGGCTAAGAAGAATGTAGAAATGACCATGGCAGACATCCGTTCCAAGAGTCCTATCCTAAAAGAAATGGAAGACGAAGGAAGCATTGCCATCGTTGGAGGAATGTACGATATTTCTACAGGTAAAGTAGAATTCTACTCGTAGTATAAACCTATATTTACTATAGAAACCCGTAACAGTTGTTACGGGTTTTTTTATGCTTTTGAAATACTAAAATGAATGAGCGATACGAACCTGTATTGAAGTATTGTTTTGGGGGCGGAGTAGCAGCTCTTCTATAGGAAGGATTTCGCCTATGAATGAATCTTCAATAATGATTTCGGGAGGTTCGAACTCCAAGGCAAAAAGACGGTGGATGGAAACTCCAAAATCCCATCCATTCCTTTCATATTTAAATCCCAAGACCGATATAAAATTACTATCAATAACGAATGCTTTTCCGCTTTCGTTTACAGTGGTTTCATTGGCCCATTGGTATTCCCAACTGATAGAAAATGGGTCTGAAAAGTATAATTGCCCCGCTGTTGTTATGGATTGTTCCGAAAAGCGGGGAATGTAATCTTGCTCATGAGGTGATTCTGGGGTTTTTCCGTATGCCTGTGTCAAATTAATGGACATGGATATATGGTCCAATGTATATGTTATGGTCGCTTCAGATCCGGACTGCAAACTTACAATGTCGAATACTTCATTTATTAGGGGTTTCTCCAAATTTTCTGTGCTCGAATCATAAAAAGGGTTCCAGGCATCAAAATCTACTGAAAGTGTATTTTTTTCTTGCCCTAAAGCGTAGGAAATTGTTAAGAAGAGTAGTATTGCTACAATGAGCATCTTTCGTTTCAATAGATACATAATGTATGTAAGTGCTTTTCACTATATCTACGAAGTTTTGCAAAGATTGGTTTTAAAGGAGAGGAAGTAGCAACACCTTCAAGGAATTGAAAGATGGGATATCACGGATTTGGTATGAGGTCCAAGAACCAAAATCCCACTGTTTTTTTATGAGAACCTTCCTCTTTAGGGGCTTTGTACTCTCGGAATATTTTTTCCCCTTTTTGAAACGCTACTGGGTTCTTGAATATAGGTCCGTCATAACAAAAGGTGTGAAACTCTCCATTTTCCCCACAAGGATCGACCGTATCGGGAAGATCCTCCAAAAAAGAAGCATCTATGTCCCTGCCTACAAACGTCTCGTCTAACAGGTCCGATTTTACACAAATAACCACAGCTTTAAAACCCAATTGCAGGAATTCGTGAATCAATTCCTTGGTGTTTCGTTTCCACAAAGGAAAAATTCCAGTAACCCCAAAGGACGCCAATTGCTGTTCTCGATAGGCTTTTAGGTCTTCCAAAAAAATATCACCAAAAGCACTATGGGTATAGCCTTCGCTGCATAGACCAGTAAGGGTTTGTCGCATGATTTCATTATAGACTTCCATAGTGGGCTGTTCAGGAAGTTCTATTATGGATAGGGGAATGCCCGTTTCCAGAGCCTGCCTTTCCAATAGCTCTTTGCGTAACCCATGCATAGAAACACGCTTGTAGTGTGAATTTACGGTTGTGATAAGCTTATTAACTTGAAAACCACCCTCTTCTTGAAGGTGGTATAAAGCCATGGCAGCATCTTTTCCTGAGCTCCAATTGAAGTATGTTTTTTTCTTGTTCAAGAGATATCCTAATAGGGCATCAAACATACAAATTATTGATGTCCGAAGCCCTAGTTATTTCAATCTCTTAGGGAATTACCCCATCATTCACGCTAGGGTTTCTAAAAGTATCGGGCCCCCTGTCTTTTCTCCTGTTCCTTAATAGGGAAGGTATCTGGTTGAAATCCAAGAAGTACTGTAGTTTTACCGAAACCGTATGGGTAATGGGTTGTTTAAAAAGCGTATCGATACTTTCTACATACGAATCCCTTGCGGCATTGTCGAAATTGAATAACTGGTTTCTATACAATGCGGTAAGGAAACTTCCTGGAGCAAACTGCCAGGAATAGCTTAAATCGAAGTTCCATGTAGTGAAATTGATATCTGGATTGTCGGGAATGCTTGTGGTGGTATAGCCCGTGTCGGCAGTCACGTACCCATCATCCAAAAGCGAAAATAATTGCCGGTCGTATTCTACCGTTCCCCAGTAATTTCTTAATGTAAGTGCCAAGGTGTTGTAGGGGTTAAAGTTGAAACTGGTATTGAAGGTTTGTTCCACTTCCAATCTTTTACGATCCCCAAAAACAACATCGTCATCCACTTGGGTTACATAACCACGATCTCCTGTATAATAATCCCAGGATACAGTATAGGAAAGCTGGAATTTGTCGTTCATTCTAAACCTTGGGCTAAATCCAATCCACCAGTTTCCATAATCCCTGTCCTTGTCGAAAAAGGTTTCTACCCCGGTCCAGGCATTTACAGAAAGCCTTTTGTTGGTGTTGGATAGGTACCATCCGTTAACGTTAGCCCCATTTTTGGTAACGAAAAAGCTGCCTTCCCTTCGTGGTTCGAAATAGTCATATTGCTTTCCAGGTTGCAGATTGATGTTATACCCTCCACGATGCAGTGTCTTGGTGGTTCCGTTCCCCCAGAAACCAAAACCGAAGCCAGTAAAGGTACTCGGATCTGCCAATCGTGTGTAGTTAACGTAGGTTCCTACGGCATATCGGTTCCATTTTTCGGTCGGCTCGAAGATTCGGTAACTGGCGTCCACCCCAAAATTGTTGAAGTTGTTTCTAAACTGAAGCCCCAAATCGTTGATATCGTATTTGGTATCGGCATAACGATGATCGAAACTGTATCGTAGGTTTCCATGGGTCTTTCTAATGAAGAAGAAAGAACTGTATCCTGTAGTGTTTTCGCCACCTTCCCGAACGTTACTCATTTTAAGGTCTGCACGGATGTTGTAAGTGTTTCGCTTGTTGGAAATACTGGAGATAATCCCAGTAACATTGGCATCCCTAAAAGATCCCGATCTCAATACATTGGTATTAATGATCCCAACAGATGAGTTTCCATTAAACTGCTGGTCTGCAACCAATATGTTGTAATTGGTAAAAGGTTCTATTTCCTGCTTTCTTATTTCGCCGGTTTCAATATTCCTAATGGTAGCATCCGTACTCTCGGTGATGGAATTGAACACCCCGAGACCCAATCCTTTTTTGGTACGCCCCGATACTTTTACCGCATTAAGTACCTTAACGGTTTGGGGAGAGTCTAAGAGTTCTTCATCTTCCCCTACGTCGGCGCTGGTACTAGGAGCGTTACCAATTCTTCGGGAAAAGAACAGGTTTCCTTTATTGAATAGATCCACCCCTTCGGTAAAGAACTGGCGTTGTTCGGAAAACGTCTGTTCGAAAGGTCCGAGGTTCAAAGAAACGTTGTCGAAACGTGCCTGACTGAAATCCGGGATCAATGTGGCATCCAAAGTAAAGTTTTCGGTGATTCCATACTTAACATCCAGCCCAGCATTGTAATTATCTTCAAGCTCCCCGTCGAAACTGGTTTGTACTGTAGAAACAAAAGGATAAAAGGCCAAACGTACAGGAGGTTCCAAATTGGAGAGTCCTTTCAACTCGCCATGGTACAAACCTATGTTTCCCTTAGAAATGTCTATGGGGTTCCAGGTGTATTGGGAATCGTCCCTTCTAAAACGCCTGTGGAACTGGATCCCCCATGTTTCGAGGTTTTTATTGTCGAAACGTAAACAGCGATAGGGGATCTTCATTTCCACGGCCCATCCATCGTCATTTATCTGTACGGCACTGCTCCAAACGGCATTCCAACCAAAATCCTCCCCAATACTGGGGTTAGCAATGGCGTCGGCTTGGGTCCCAGATGCAAAGACAAAGAACTCCGTATCATTTTGGGCGTCGTTATTGGGGTTTACCACAAACCCAAAAAAGTCGGACCGTCCAAAATTGTCGCGACTGGAGAGTTGTTTTGCA
>JANQKN010000077.1 GCA_028281065.1 Flavobacteriaceae bacterium
AGAAATTGTAGCCCTATTTAAAGGGGTTGTATACAGAACCAGTAAAGATTGGCTTTAGTTCCCGTGAAAACGGGAAGCTTATAAATTGTTTAAGTAAGAGTAAAATTAAAAAGATACCCACTTTCGTGGGCAGTGATATGAAAGAAGCATATATCATTGATGGGGTACGAACCCCCATCGGAAATTATAAAGGAACCCTAAGTGCGGTACGTACCGACGATTTGGGTGCACATGTTATTAAAGAATTGGTAGATCGCAACTCAGGAATTCCAAAAGATGCCTATGACGATGTTATCATGGGATGTGCCAATCAGGCTGGTGAGGATAATAGAAATGTAGCGCGTATGTCGCTGCTGCTGGCAGGGCTGCCTTTCACCGTTCCCGGTGAAACAGTCAACAGACTGTGCAGCAGCGGGCTATCGGCCATCATTCAGGCCAATCGCGCCATTAAAGCAGGCGATGGAGACCTCTTTATTTCGGGAGGTGTAGAAAATATGACCCGTGGGCCTTATGTAATTGCCAAACCTTCTTCCGCTTTCGGGAATGATAGTAAGATGTACGACTCCAGTTTTGGGTGGCGATTCGTAAACAAAAAAATGCACGAATTATACGGCACCGATGGTATGGGGAATACCGCAGAAAATTTGGTGGAGAAGTATGGGATTTCCCGTGAAGATCAAGATGCCTTTGCGTATTGGAGTCAGATGAAGGCAACAAAGGCAAGGGAGTCTGGGCGATTAGCTAAGGAAATTGTACCTGTGACCATTCCGCGGCGCAAAAAAGACCCTATTGTTTTTTCTGAAGACGAGTTCATTAAACCCACTACAACCAAAGAGATATTGGCAAAGTTGCGCCCTGCTTTCAAAAAAGAAGGAGGAAGTGTAACAGCTGGGAATTCTTCAGGATTGAACGATGGTGCAGCCGCTACAATTGTTGCTTCCGAAGATGCGGTGAAGAAATATAATTTAAATCCCATTGCACGTATTGTTAGCTCTGCTGTGATTGGGGTAGAACCCAGAATTATGGGGATAGGTCCCGTACTAGCGAGTAACAAAGCATTAGAAAAAGCGGGATTGACCATGGATGATATAGATGTGATAGAACTGAACGAAGCCTTTGCTTCTCAAGCACTGGCGTGTATCCGAGAATGGGGCTTGGCAGATGATGACCCAAGAATCAACCCTAATGGAGGATCCATTGCCATTGGTCATCCATTGGGAGTAACAGGAGCTAGAATTGCCTATTCTGCCGCTTTGGAATTACAAGCAACTGGTAAGCGATACGCTCTCATTACCATGTGTGTGGGTGTTGGACAAGGATATGCAGCCATTATAGAGAACACAAACTTATAATATGAAGATTCTCATTATAGGCGGAACAGGAACCATTGGTAAAAAAGTAACCGAATACCTTCGGCAAAAGCACGAAGTGATTGTGGGAGGAAGAAACAGTGGCGATGTCACTATAGACATCTCAGATTCAGCTTCGATTAAAGAGGCTTTGGAAAAAATCGGGAAGATGGATGCGATCGTCAATGTTTCGGGTGAAGCCAAATGGGATACGTTGAATAACCTATCTGAAGAGGATTTTTATATAGGCATTAAAAGCAAGTTGATGGGACAGGTAAACCTGGTTCGCATCGGAAAGGACTACCTCAATAAAGGAGGTTCCATCACACTAACAACGGGCATTCTTGCCGATGACCCTGTAGATATGACTACCAGTGCGGCGATGGTAAATGGAGGGGTAAATAGCTTTGTGAAGGCTGCTGCTTTGGAGTTGGAAGGCTGTAGGGTGAATGTAGTATCCGCAGGATTGGTAGAAGACGCTTTCGAAAAATACAAGGATTACTTCCCAGGACACGATCCTGTTGCCATGAACAAAGTGGTAAATGGATACGCCAAAAGTGTGGAAGGAAAAATAAACGGACAAATCATTAGAGTAAACGCATAAACTCATGACAAAGACACAACATTACGTACAAGGGCAATGGATGGATGGAGCTGGAGAAGGAACGCCTATTTTGGATTCCGTTACAGGAGAACACTTTACCAGTGTTACCGTAGAAGGTTTGGATATTCCTGAAATTCTTCAGTATGGAAGGGATAAGGGAGATGTCCTTCGAAAAATGACCTTTCAGGAGCGGGGGTTGATGATCAAGAAATTGGCATTATACCTTACCAAACGAAAAGAACAGTTTTACGAACTGAGCTATCGTACAGGGGCTACACGAATAGATAGTTGGATCGATATCGAAGGAGGGTTCGGTAATTTGTTTGCCAATGCCTCTTTGCGGAAATTGTTTCCCAATCAGCCGTATCACGTAGAAGGGGACCCAATCGATTTGTCCCGAGGGGGACGCTTTATGGCGCATCATATTATGGTGCCCAAGCAGGGAGTGGCCGTACACATCAATGCCTTTAACTTCCCGGTTTGGGGTATGTTGGAAAAATGTGCCGTAAACTGGATGGCAGGAATGCCCGCTGTAGTACTTCCCGCGCCGCAAACTGCGTATTTGGCTGAAGCTGTAGTAAAAGAAATCATTGCATCGGGGATTCTTCCCGAAGGAGCTATTCAGTTGATTAGTGGAACAGCCCGAAATATTTTGGATACTGTTCAATCGCAGGATGTGGTGACCTTTACAGGATCTGCTTTTACAGGTAGAAAACTGAAAAACCATCCACAGCTTATTGAGGAATCCGTTCCCTTTACTATGGAAGCTGATAGTTTGAATGCTTCTATTCTAGGGCAGGATGCGGTACCCGGCACTCCAGAATTCGATTTGTTTATAAAAGAAGTGCGCAAGGAAATGACCGTAAAAGCAGGGCAGAAGTGTACTGCAATCCGCAGGATTATTGTTCCTGAAAATGTGATGGAGGATGTTCAAATAGCACTTGGAAAGCAACTGGACAAGGTTACTATTGGTGATCCAAGATTGAAAGAAGTGCGAATGGGAGCTTTGGTGAGCGATGCCCAACGTACTTCTGTAAGGGAACAGGTAACAAAAATTTCAGAAACGGCGAATATTGTTTACGGTAATCTGGATGAGGTAGAAACCATTGGTGCCGATGCCAAAAAAGGAGCCTTCCTTAAGCCTATTTTGCTTCGTGAGGATAATCCTTTCAAAAATGAAGCTGCTCACGTTACCGAAGCCTTTGGCCCCGTAAGTACCTTGATGCCTTATAAGGATTTGGACGAAGCCATCACACTTTCCCAGATGGGGAAAGGTTCCTTGGTGTCTTCCATTTCTACTTTCGATGATACAATAGCCAAAGAATACACTATTAATGCAGCTTCCCATCACGGTCGTATCCTTATTCTGAACCGTGAAAATGCCAAACAAAGTACAGGGCATGGTTCTCCATTGCCTACATTAATACACGGGGGTCCCGGTCGAGCCGGTGGTGGTGAAGAAATGGGTGGAATGCGTGGTGTAAAGCACTACCTACAACGTTGTGCCATACAAGGAACACCTACAACCTTAACCGAAGTAACAGGTATTTACCAGCCCAAGGGTGCTTACAAAGAGGCTGAACAGCATCCGTTCAAATACCATTGGGAGGATATTGAACCTGGATTGTCATTAAAAACCCATAAGCGTACCATTACCGATAGTGATATCATCAATTTTGCCAATCTTACCTGGGATCATTTCTATGCCCATACCGATATTACTTCTCTGGATGGAAGTATTTTCGAAAAAAGAACCGCTCACGGATACTTCATCCTAGGAGCCGCAGCAGGATTGTTTGTATATCCAAACAAAGGACCTGTAGCAGCTAACTATGGTTTGGAAGATTGTAGATTCTTGCGTCCACTTTACCACAACGATACTATCTATGTTCGACTTACCTGTAAGCAAAAAATAGACCGGGAACAACGCGGAACCGAATTACCAAGTGGAATTGTAAAATGGTATGGAGAGGTGTTCGATGCCGATGACGAATTGGTAGCTATTGTAACTGTCTTGACGATGGTTCAGAAAAAGCAAACCACTTTGGTTGAGATGACTGAGGAAAAGATTCATGAGTGTTTGGCGAAGCTTACCGAAGATGCCAAACCCGCTTGGGGAAATATCTCTGCTCAGAACATGATAGAGCATTTGGAATACACCTATAGGATTGCTTCTGGGGAGATACAGGATTTTGAAATCAGTACTCCAGAGAAGATTTTGGAGAAGGTACATGCTACTTTGTACAATTACGAGAAGATGCCGCGCGGTTATGATTTCCCACTGGCAGAACAATCTAAAATAGATACCCATAAACATCCCGATCTAGAAACCGCAAAGGCTAAAATGTTAGAAGCTAGGGATGAATACCTAGAAGCTTTTAAAGGAGACGGGGAGAAGAGAACCAACAATGTGGTTTTTGGGCCCTTAAACCGATTTGAGTGGTATTTGTTGGAACGAAAGCATTTGAATCATCATTTCGAACAGTTTAACTTGTTGAGTTAAACTGTTCGAATTTTCCACGAAAGTGGAAATCTTAGAATATGATTTTTCATGTGTATATAATAACAAACAGACCGAAAGGAGTTTTATATATAGGATTAACCAAAAATTTAAAAAGGAGAATATATCAACATAAGAAAAAAGTACATCCAAAAACGTTTTCGGCCAGATATAACTTGAATAAGCTTGTTTATTTTGAAGCATTTGAAAGCAAAGAAGAAGCATTAACAAGAGAAAGAAGGATGAAGAAGTGGAATCGTGATTGGAAAATTGAATTAATTGAAAAGAATAATCCTAATTGGAAAGATTTGTATACACAATTAAAGTAAAGTTTAACTATTAAAATATTTCCGCTTTCGCGGAAAGTGAACATGACCAAACCATACGTAAAAGAACATATAGCAAACGGAATTTCAACCATTGAATTCTTTCACCCTGCACACAATAGCTTACCAGGGGATATTTTGGCCCTATTGGCTGAAACTATCACCAAAGCTGGGGAAAATGATGAAGTAAAAGTAATCATCCTAAAGAGTGGCGGTGATCGTACCTTCTGCGCTGGAGCCAGTTTTAAAGAACTCATCAATATCAACGATGCTGAAACCGGAAGAGTGTTTTTCAGTGGTTTTGCCAATGTTATCAATTCCATGCGTAAATGCCCTAAGTTTATTATTGGAAGGATCCAAGGAAAGACCGTGGGAGGTGGAGTAGGAGTAGCTTCTGCTACCGATTACTGTATGGCGACCAAATTTGCATCCATCAAGTTGAGTGAATTGAATGTAGGGATCGGGCCTTTTGTAGTAGGACCAGCTGTAGAACGTAAATTAGGACTAACTGGGATGTCTCAAATAGCCATCGATGCCAATTCTTTTTACGACGCTGAGTGGGCACGACAAAAAGGATTGTTTGCTCAAGTATATGAATCGACCGAGGCATTGGACGAAGCCGTTCAGGCATTTGCAGAAAACCTTTGCAATTACAATCCAGAAGCCATGAAGGAAATGAAAAAGATTTTCTGGCAAGGTACTGAGGATTGGGACGATTTGTTAGCAGAAAGAGCAGCCATTTCTGGTCGATTGGTACTTTCGGATTTTACCAAAGAAACATTGAAACGATTTAAATAAATGATTTACTCCTTCAAAGGACATATACCCGTAGTGCACGAATCCAGTTTTGTACATCCGCTTGCGGCTGTAACTGGAAATGTGATCATTGGCAAGGACTGTTACATTGGTCCTGGAGCAGCCATTCGTGGTGATTGGGGAGAGATCATTTTGGAGGATGGTGTAAACGTTCAGGAAAACTGTACGGTACATATGTTTCCTGGAAAAAGCATAGTGCTTAAAGAAGGCGCCCATGTAGGACATGGGGCAGTAATACACGGAGCCAATTTAGGCCGTAACTGCCTTATCGGGATGAACAGTGTGATCATGGACGATGCCGAAATAGGGGACGAATGTATTGTAGGTGCCATGAGTTTTGTTAAGGCTGAGACCGTTTTCGAAAAACGCCAATTGATTGTAGGTAATCCTGCCAAAGCTGTAAAGGAGGTGTCGGACGAAATGATTGCTTGGAAAACAGCAGGAACCCGTCTATACCAACAACTCCCTGCCGATTGCTACGAAAGCTTGAAGGAAGTAGAACCCTTAAGGAAAATTCCAGCGAACCGACCCGCGCAGGAAAATTTTTATAAAACATTAGAAGAATTCAAAAAAGAAAAATAATCGCTTACCATGCCAGAAGTTGAATTTAAACTCCCTAAAATGGGGGAATCCATTACCGAAGGAACCATCTTAAATTGGGTGGTGCAAGAAGGCGAATCCTTTGAAGAAGGGGATATTTTGGTAGAAGTTGGTACGGATAAAGTAGATAACGAAGTGCCGGCACCTTCAGCAGGGACCATGTTAAAGCATATGGTTTCGGTAAAGGATATTGTTGCCGTAGGTGCAACCATAGCTGTTTTGGATGCTTCCGAAGGCGTAGCTCCCAAGAAAGCTGCATCAGCTCCGTCTAAATCGACTGCTTCAGAAAAAGCCGCATCTTCAAAACCTTCAAAAACCAAAAAAGCTACTACGCAAACGGCTTTTAAGGTGAATGAAAACGTCTTCATTTCCCCGTTGGTAGATAGCATGGCACGTAAACACCATATTAGCTATGAAGAGTTGGCCCGTATTCCAGGTACTGGTAAGGACGGAAGACTTCGTAAAAGCGATGTTTCCAACTATATTGAAGAAGGAAGGCCCTTTCAGTTTGCGCAACCAGTGGTAGAAAACTCTGGTTTTCAGGTCCCTGATCTTAAATTCGATAAAGGAACCGGGAAAATAGTAGAAATGGACCGTATGAGGGAGATGATTGCCGATCATATGGTGTTCAGTAAGCATACCTCTCCTCATGTTACCGCCTATGTAGAAGCCGATCTCACCGAGATGGTAAATTGGCGTAATGCTAATAAACTTCCTTTTCAAGAAAAACATGGAGAAAAACTTACGTTTACCCCTTTGTTTATAGAATGTGTGGCAAAAGCCATTGAAGCCTATCCAATGATCAATTCTTCGTTAGATGGAAAAAACATCATTGTAAAAGAAACAGTAAATATAGGTATGGCAACCGCATTGCCCAGCGGAAACCTTATTGTCCCCGTGGTAAAAGATGCCAATAAGAAAAATTTAAAAGAATTGGCCGCTGCTACCAACGAACTGGCAGTAAAGGCTAGGGAAGGCAAGTTGAAGGGAGATGATACCCAAGGAAGCACCTTTACCATAAGTAATGTGGGAACCTTTGGAAGTTTAATGGGAACGCCCATTATCAATCAGCCCGAGGCTGCTATCCTAGCAACAGGAATTATAAAGAAAAGAGCTGAGGTCATAGAACGCCCAGAAGGTGATTCCATAGAAATCAGGAATATGATGTACCTATCTCTATCGTTCGACCACCGTATTGTCGACGGATATTTGGCAGGTTCCTTTTTGCGGAGAATTGCCGATGAAATGGAACAGTTTGATGTGAACAGAGAGATTTAGAATAAAGAAAAAAGACAGAGAAGAGAAAATGATAACTACAGACAGTATAAAGATCAATAAAACAGAAAACTCAAAAGTATCCGAGTTGGATTTCAACAATATCCCTTTGGGAAGAACCTTTACCGACCATATGTTCATTTGCGATTATCACGATGGGCAATGGAACAACCCTAGGGTAGAGGCTTTATCTCACATTCCCACCCACCCGGCTGCTATGGCATTGCATTATGGTCAGGCCATTTTTGAAGGGATGAAAGCAACCGTTACCGAAGATGGAACTCCCATGCTGTTTCGTGCCGATAAAAATGCCGCCCGTCTCAATTTTAGTGCTAGGAGGATGGGAATGCCCGAGTTTCCTGAAGAGTTGTTCGTAGAAGGGTTAAAAACCTTGGTAAATGTAGAACGAAACTGGATTCCCCCTCAAGATGGAAGTGCTTTGTATTTGCGTCCCTTTATGTATGCAGACGAGCCTTTTATTGGGATGCGTGCGGCTACCAGCTTTAAATTCTTGATCATCGCATCCCCTGCTGGTCCTTTCTTCAGCAAGCGAATCAAATTGTATGCAGAGAAGAAATACATCCGTGCTGCCGAAGGAGGAACGGGAGAGGCCAAAGCAGCAGGTAACTATGCCGCTGCCATCCGCCCAACCGAGATTGCTAAATCCAAGGGATACGATCAGGTGTTGTGGTTGGATGCCCATGAACATGAGTACATTCAGGAAGTGGGAACCATGAACATCTTCTTTAAGATTGGAAGAAAGTTTATCACCCCTAATCTGGATGGTGCCATTTTGGACGGAATTACCCGTATGAGCGTTATTTCTGTGCTTCAGGATAAAGGCTTCGAAGTAGAACAGCGCCCCATTACCATTACAGAGATTAAGGAAGCTTCCCAAAATGGTAGTTTGGAAGAAGCTTTTGGAACGGGAACTGCTGTAGGGATTGCGTACATACAGGAAATAGGCTGGGGCGATGAAACCATACAAGTAAGTGATGAAAGCCCTGTTGGGTTGGATGTGAATGATACATTGAACGCCATTAAGACAGGTAAAATAGAAGACAAATTTAATTGGATGACCCAAATTCAATAAAATGATAAAAGAAGAGGTACAGGATTTGAATGCATCGGCTATAGATAAGGAAATACTTTTAAAAGGGTTTAAAAACTTGGTAACCGCCAAGGCCATGACCTTTTTATACGAGGAGAACTTTAAAGTGGTCTCCAAATATGTACATGCCACATCCAGGGGTCACGAAGTGATCCAAACAGCAGTGGGAATGCAGTTAACCCCAAAGGACTATGCCTTCCCGTATTATAGGGATGATAGTATGTTGTTGGCCATAGGGATGACCCCTTACGAATTGATGCTACAGGTTCTGGCTAAAAGGGACGATCCCTTTTCTGGGGGAAGAACCTATTATAGCCACCCCAGCTTACGGGATGATGACAAACCCAAGATTCCACACCAAAGTTCAGCAACGGGAATGCAAGCCATTCCTGCAACGGGGGTTGCGTTGGGGTTTTGGTATTCTGAAGCAGAGAACCTAAAAACCTATTCAGAAGGGGAGGCACCTATAGTAGTTTGTTCATTAGGGGATGCCTCTGTAACGGAAGGGGAAATTGCTGAAGCCTTTCAGATGGCTGCCTTAAAGCAATTGCCTATTCTATATCTCGTTCAGGACAACGGCTGGGACATTAGTGCCAATGCAGCGGAAACCCGTGCACAAAACGCCTACGAATATGCCCAAGGATTTCACGGCTTAGATGCAGTTTCCATCGACGGAACCGATTTTGTAGAATCATATAATACCATTCAACAGGTTATCGAAACCATCCGAAAGGAACGTCGTCCCATCTTGGTACATGCCAAAGTGCCTTTATTGAATCATCATACTTCTGGAGTGCGAATGGAATGGTACCGAGATGATTTGGAAGAAGCACGTAGTCGTGATCCGTATCCGAAATTCAAGGAATTATTGAAATCCAAAGGGCTCACCGAAGATGAACTCCAAACTATAGAAAACGAATGTATTGATGTGGTGCGTGCCGATCTGGACCGTGCCTTAGAAGCCGAAGACCCAAAGCCTGAGGATTTATTTACCCACGATTTTGCGCCTACACCTATTACTGAAGAAGTTGGGGATCGATCTCCAAAAGGAGCCGATAAGGTTGTGATGGTGGATTGTGCCCTGTTTGCCATTGAAGAATTGATGGGGAAACATCCCGAATGTTTGTTGTACGGACAAGACGTTGGGGGACGATTGGGAGGTGTGTTCCGTGAAGCAGCTACCTTGGCGCAGAAGTTTGGAGATAACCGTGTGTTCAATACCCCTATTCAAGAAGCCTTTATTGTTGGCTCTACAGTAGGAATGAGTGCCGTGGGGTTGAAACCTATCGTTGAGGTTCAATTTGCCGATTACATTTGGCCAGGATTGAACCAGTTATTTACGGAAGTAAGTCGCAGTTGCTATCTGTCTAACGGGAAATGGCCTGTATCCATGATTTTAAGGGTCCCTATTGGCGCTTATGGTAGTGGAGGGCCCTATCACTCTTCTTCGGTAGAAAGTGTGGTAACGAACATTAGAGGGCTTAAAATCGCCTACCCAAGTAATGGAGCCGATCTAAAAGGATTGATGAAAGCTGCCTATTACGACCCCAATCCTGTGGTTATTTTTGAACACAAGGGATTGTATTGGAGTAAGGTGCCCGGAACCAAAGGAGCTACTTCGGTAGAGCCTGATGAGGATTATGTATTGCCTTTTGGAAAGGCTTGGGTGCTTCAGGAAATCTGGGGACAGGAGGAAGAAGAAACCCTTTCCATTATTACCTACGGTATGGGAGTGCATTGGGCGATGAATGCTTCGGAAGAATTGGGACTGCAGGACCAAATAGAAGTGGTCGATCTGCGAACTTTGCATCCATTGGATTACGATACGGTTTTTAAAAGCGTAAAAAAATGTGGGAAGTGTTTGGTGGTAACCGAAGAACCTTCAGAAAATAGCTTCAGTAGGGCATTACAAGGAAGAATTCAGGAAGAATGCTTTCAGGAATTGGATGCGCCAGTAATGGTTATAGGAAGTGAAAATATGCCAGCAATACCGTTGAACTCTACCTTGGAACAAACCATGATTCCTTCGGTAGAGAAGGTGAAGAAAAAGATCGAACAATTGCTTGCGTATTAAGTCACGGGGTTTTTAATCAGCATCATCGGTTATTTCTTTTAAGTAAGCTTCGCTAAAATCGGTTCTCAATTCAATCCACATAGGAAGGTGATCACTCATTTTATAAGTGCGCCATGTACTGAATTTGGATGAGGGTTTTAAACCATTATCAGATTCATTGCGATAGATGTCTTCTTCGTCCAGTCTAAAAACATGTTCAAAGAAGTCGAAAATATTGGCTGCTTTAATATCCAAACGAACATAGCCCATAATTCGGGAAGGTTTCCAGAATGCAATCTGATCGTATGCTTTATCCCTTGCTACATTGGATCCAGGAATCGATTTTAGTTCATTGGGTATCACAAAATCATTGGATTCCAAAGCATCCATGGTTGGGTGTCCCTCTCCAACGATATTAAAATCCCCTAATACTCCCAAGAATGACTTGTCATCTTCTTTAAATTCCCCTTTTGCCTTTTTCGCTAAAGCTTCGGTAAGTTGTTCGATTTCGGATCGCCGCTGTTCCAGTTTGTTGGCATCGTGCGCATCTCCATAATAAATATGGACAGTGCAAAGGTTTAATTTTAGCCAACCGGATTGAAATGAGATGAGAAAAGGTGTTCGAGCAAATTGGCGGAGCGAATCATCAAAAGAATTAGGGGGCATTCTTAATCCGTATTGCTCACCCTGTATATTGTTGTCGGGGATATTTACAGTAGCTTGGCCTCTTCCAGGGCTGGTAACCACGGTATTTTTTTTAACAACAATACTCGCACCATCAGGCAGCTCCAATGCTGTTTGGTTCGGCAAAGGTATTTCAAGATCTGCAGCTAGTTTTTTGGTACCGTTGCTCGTGGTTTTGAGCCGAGCTTGGTAGGTACCCGAAAGGGAAGGAGTTCCATTGGGTAAGATTATTTTGCCACCATTGTCTAATTTGATGCGTTCCCCAAAAGCAGCACGAATCTTTCCCCCTTCTTCGAGTGTAAGTTCGCCAGCTATGTTTCTAAACTGAACTTTTCTTATGTTGTACAGAAAGATCATTCGTTCATCATTTCCCGCATTTCCATCGGTTACATCGGTGGCGATATACTCCCAGTCTGGACCTAGGATTTTGGTAAGTTTTTTGAATTCATCCAAATCGGATCGTACTTCCTGAAGTGCTACGATATCAAAATGTGATATGATTTCCGCAATGTAATAACGTGCTTCAATGTCGCGACCACCAAAATTGGAACTTCCGTACTCTCGGATATTCCAGGTTGCAATTTTAACGGATTTAGTATGATCGGATAAAGATCCTGAATCTGAAAAATGTTGATTGATAGCTCTTTTCAGTAATTGTAATTTACTTGCAATGCGATGCTTTTGGGCTTTTTTTTCTGCACTGTCACGTTCCCGTATTTTTAGTAAAGGGTAAAAAGGCATGAGGTTAGTTTTTTAATTAAACATACTTAATAGAGAATTTCTCGTAATACTAAAAATGCTGGGGAGAAGTGAAACCTTTGTTTCTGAGGTGATTATGTTTAAAAGTACAAATTTAAAACCATAATCTCGCTATTCTCGCGAAGAAAAACCGGGAGAATAAAAAAAGCCGTCTCATCGAGACGGCTTTTCTTTTTCAGTATACTATTTCTTAGTTGGAAGCTACCCCAGGAGGATAGGCAACCATAATTTCCCGAACGATTTCCCGAATGCGTTCCTCTTTCTTGTCAATATTGCCAGAGGTAATGAGCTTGGCACTTCCTACACCCTGCCAAACCAATTCCTTGGTCTTGGCATCGATAAGGTCTATGTACAAGCTCCCTTCGGTAGATCGTGATACAGTGCTTCCAAAAGCACCTCCATACCACCAAGGATTCCAGCCCCAACCCCAACCAAAGTTGTTGTTGTAAACGTTAATTCGTTCACGCTCCTTGGTAAATATACTCACCAAGAGTGCAGGTTCTTCGTTCTTTACCATCCCTTTGGCAGAAAGCTCGGCATCGATAGCCCGAAGGATCCTTTTTTTGTCAAGGTCACTAATTTCGGCTTTATCAATACCCGGTTTAAAAAATGCGTACGTGTTGTAATCGTTAAAATTGGCATTGCGATCGTAATCGGTAGCCACGCGTACGGTAGTACAAGAAGAAAGGACAATAAGTAAGAAGAAGAGGGCAGAGATTCCTTTAAAAATTTTCATAGCAGTGTTTTTAATTTAACAATTCGTCATCTACGAAATTTGGAAGCGTTACCTTGAGGGAAGGGGTTCGTTCCATTTCCCTTTTAATGGCAAATACTGCTTCCTCATTTCTGGCCCAGCTGCGCCTGGCAATTCCGTTGTTAACATCCCAGAATAACATGGATTCCAAGCGACGTTGCGCTTCGCTAGTACCATCAAGAACCATACCGAAACCACCGTTCATAACTTCACCCCATCCAACGCCTCCACCATTGTGAATGCTCACCCAGGTAGCCCCTCGGAAACTGTCTCCAATCACATTGTGGATGGCCATGTCCGAAGTAAACCTACTTCCGTCGTAAATGTTGGACGTTTCCCTAAAAGGGGAATCGGTACCCGATACATCGTGATGATCTCGACCCAATACTACAGGCCCTATAACGCCATCTGCAATGGCTTTGTTGAAAGCGGATGCAATTTTCATCCGTCCTTCGGCATCGGCATAGAGAATCCTTGCTTGGGATCCCACGACCAATTTGTTTTCTTGGGCTCCTTTAATCCATTGAATGTTATCGGCCATTTGCTGTTGAATCTCGGAAGGGGAATTTTGCATCATCTCTTCCAAGACCTCACAGGCAAGATCGTCGGTTTTTTGTAGATCATCGGGATCGCCTGAAGCACACACCCAACGGAAAGGACCAAACCCATAGTCGAAACACATGGGCCCCATAATGTCTTGAACATAGGAAGGGTACTTAAATTCACGCTGTGGATGATCGGGATCCAAGATATCTGCACCAGCACGGGAAGCTTCCAAAAGAAACGCATTTCCGTAATCGAAGAAATAGGTGCCTTTGGCGGTATGTCGGTTAATGGCGTCGGCATGCCTTCTTAGGCTCTCTTGTACTTTTTCTTTGAAAAGGTCTGGGTTATTTGCCATCATTTCGTTGGATTCTTCATAGCTCATTCCCACAGGGTAATAACCTCCTGCCCAAGGATTGTGAAGTGAAGTCTGATCGCTCCCCAAATCGATATGGATGTCGGTCTTATCAAAATGTTCCCATACTTCCACCACATTGCCATCGTAAGCAATGGAAACCGTTTCTCCATTTTCTTTGGCGGTTTTAACCCGTTGACTCAGTTCATCCAAATCGGAAATGATCTCGTCTACCCAACCTTGGCTGTGACGCGTATGGGTTGCTTTTGGGTTTACTTCGGCACAAACCGTAACACAACCCGCTATGTTTCCAGCTTTGGGTTGTGCTCCGCTCATTCCTCCCAAACCAGAGGTTACGAACAATCCTCCTTTAGGCGATTTCTTTATTTTTCGGAAACCATTCAATACTGTAATCGTAGTTCCGTGCACTATTCCTTGCGGACCAATGTACATATAGCTTCCTGCAGTCATCTGCCCGTATTGGGTAACACCCAATGCATTGAATTTTTCCCAATCGTCGGGTTGCGAATAATTTGGGATCATCATTCCATTGGTAACCACTACCCTCGGTGCATCTTTAAGGGAAGGAAAAAGCCCCAAAGGATGACCTGAGTACATAACCAAGGTCTGTTCGTCGGTCATTTGAGACAGGTACTGCATGGTGAGTAGGTACTGTGCCCAGTTTTGGAATACAGCCCCATTACCACCATACGTGATTAATTCGTGGGGGTGTTGGGCCACGGCAGGATCCAAGTTGTTCTGGATCATCAACATAATAGCCTTGGCTTGGTCACAGGTTCCAGGATAATCAGAAATGGGTCTCGCATACATATCGTAATGCGGTCTAAAACGGTACATGTAGATGCGGCCGTACGTTTCCAGTTCTTGCTTGAACTCGGGTAGGAGTGTAGCATGGAATTTGGGATCGAAATACCGTAGGGCATTGCGAAGGGCCAGTTTTTCTTCGGTAGCATTCAATATTTTCTTCCGCTTTGGGGCGTGATTCGCTTCTGGGTCGTAAGGTCGTGCCTCAGGAAGCTGGTTGGGAATACCTTGTTTTATTTCTTCTTTAAAAGTCATTGTTGGATATCTTTTTTAATTACTACTTCGTTTTTCTGAATGAAAAAAGTAGTGACTAGGGATACCTAATATCTGCGCGATGGTAATGGTTCGCAATTAATATTTTGTATGTTCTAAGATAAGAATCCAAAGGTTACGTTTGTTTGTTGGTTTTTTTGTTGTACCCATAAGGGCAATGCCGACAACCACTTTCGCAGCAGTAGCCCCTTTTTAGGTGGTATTGCTCCGTAAAGCATTTGTAGCCTTCGGGGGTAAGGTAGTAATCTCCTTCTTCCAGTTCTATTTTCTTTTTGAAGAACATAGTGCAAAAGTATCAATTTATTACCTTGTATGTATGATTGTTTTGGTAAAACCAGCTTGGATCCGAAAAGGGTTTTCTGCTATCGCACTTTGGCCTTTCATCATTCTTAAGGACAAGCGTTTTAATGAAGATGAGGTATTTATGAATCACGAACGGATTCATTTGCGTCAACAATTGGAATTACTGTTGGTGTTCTTTTACCTTTGGTATGGGATCGAATTTCTCATAAGGCTTGTTCAGGTAGGGGATCGAAAGGCCGCCTACCATAAAATCAGTTTCGAAAGGGAAGCTTATGGAAATGAAAAAGACCTCAATTATTTAAAAAAGAGGCCTTTTTGGCAATTTTTGAAATATACGTAAATGCAATTCTATAAATCTTTTACAATCAACTCGTAGGTAAATCTAGCGTTCGACTTCCCTTTCTGTAATTCTGAAATGAGAAACGAGTGCTTGTTTTTCTTAACAACGTAAACACCGTTGCTTTTTCCATCCAATTGAATGGAAACCTTTACCATGTCTTCAATACGATCACCATCGATTAAATCGGCAATGGTAGGGTTAATCCTAATTTCGGCAGTGCCGTTTTCCAATTTCCCTACTCCCACTTCGCGAATTAGGATGTCATCCTCCGAAGTTTCTGTAGTTGTAGCAAAGCCTGTGGTAGATTCTGCCATGGCATAATCCATCTGAGCATGTCCAGTAACTGTTACAAACAGGATACCAGCAGCTAGTGTTAGTTTCTTTAAAATAGAAAAGTAATTTGGGGCCATTTTCTTATGTATTAAATTTCTTACTCAATATTAACATTTTATAAGATGAAATGCAAAAAAAATCGATGAAATGCAAAATATTGAAAATCAATGAAATATAAATATCTGATTTTTAACTAGTTGTGTGATTGAGTGAAATTATGTTCTTTTTGTGTTTAAGTGTTTCTTTTTTAATAAGATAGCTTTTGGGAGTTGTTTTTAATTAACAAAAAAGACCCTCGAGTGAATACTCGAAGGTCTTTTATAAAACGATTATTTAAATCTTATTGTTTGATTCCAAGTGCGGCCTCTAAGGCTGCAGTTTGCTTTTTGGTAATCGGTTTATTCTCTAAAGGTTTGGTTTTTACAACCTTAGATTTACTGTCCTTGATAACAAAAACTTGAACATTATTTTGCAAACTTTTACCATTGGGCGATGTTCCAGGCGAAAGAAAACTACTGGCTGATTTTGCTGTAGAAGCCTTCTTTTCGGTTTGGGTTATTGCCTTTGGGTTCGATTTTTGTCGGTTCACGGCTTGATTATGGTCAGACATAACCAACCTACTTAAAAGAGCATGATTTTCTTGGGATAATGCTTGGTTCCCATTACGGCTATCCTGAGCCGATAGGATCTGAACACTTCCCAAAATACATAGTAGAAGTAATAGTTTTTTCATAGGCTCCTTTTTAGTGGTGAACGATTAACTGGAAGCGATCCGTTCCGGCTAGACCTCCAAAAACACCACGAACGCCATAGTCGGCTCCAAATACAAAACCAACCACAGTTACGTTGTAAGTTGTTCCTGCCGCAACTCCTGTGAGTTGTGCATATCCGTTACCATTCAAGAAAAAGGTTCCGTTACAAATAGTACCCGAAGTCTGGCTGTTGCTATAGGCTTCAGACGTATATCCTACCAAGTTGGTGTCTATAAATAGAGCAGTACCATATTGTCTCGGTGCTCCATCGGTAATGGTTCCACCCAAATAATCTTCCAGGTTAACCCCTAACTGGTATACCACTTCTACCAAGGCATCTTGGGTAAGTGTAATGGTAGTGGTGTAAAGGGTTGCTGAAACTAATCCACCACCTCCAATAGCATCTATGTTAGTAGGAGTGGGTACGAATGTTGTAAAGTTATCTTCTGGCATATTGTTCAATACCAAAGGACCTGCCAACGTAAGGTCTCCATTGGAATCTACATAAATAGCTGCTACATCCACTCCGTTGTTGTTTACATCGTTGGTAGTGTTGAACGCATCGACCCTAATTCCTGTGGTAGTTCCTCCAATATGAATATCGTTTAGGGGGTTATTGGTTCTAATTCCGATTTCATCTGCTTCGGCATCTACATAAATCATGTTTTCCTCATTCACGCTTTCTACCCTAAAGTCTGTGGCAACGCCTCCGTCGTTAACAACCAATTCGGAGTTGTTTCCAGCCTCGGTTAGTTCGACAAATTCCCTGCCTCCTGCAGTTAAATTGAGTCGATCTGCACCACTTCGCCATATACCGGTATTGGTGTCGCCGTTCCAGCTGTAGAAAGGTGCTGCGGTGGTTCCGTTAGCCATGGCATGGACTTGGTCTGCATTAGGAATCCTGAAACGCTCAGTTCCTCCAGTAACTAATCCGAACTCATCGGCTCCAGGGCTATAAAACCCTTTGTCGGCATCGGTATTCCAAGCAAACAATGGATTGGCCGCTGTACCCGAATTGTGGGCACGTACCCTTCCATCACTTTGTATGGTTACGGCATCGTTTCCACTGGTAGTCATGGTTAGTTGGTTAGCAGCGGAGAGATACATTCCTGTGTCCACATCGTTAGAAAATGTAAAGGATGGATCTTCATCGGAACCATTGTTGGAAGCTTCGATCTGGCCAGTGGTATTTAACCTTGCCACGGCACTTCCATTGGCTGCGATAATGACATCTTGGTTATCTGTTGTGCCAATAAAATTTTGGCCAACTCCGGTTCCAGGGGTAGTCCCTGCGTTACCATCCAATTTCCAGTCGTCATCACCATCGATACCTACCCAAATGGATCCGTTCCAATAAAAGAAACCGGGTCCGGTGGTAGTGTTGGTGTTGTAAACCAATAAGCTTTCTGTTCCACCGCCTGTAATTGGAGCGATAGTAGAAAGGTTGGTGATGTCAACCCTAGGGATAAGCATCCCCTTTTCGGTACTGGTAACATCTAGCATAGCCCCATTTCCTGGGGTCGTCGTGTTAATTCCTACCTGAGCAAAATTTGTTGCAGACATAAGTAGGAAGCATAGTGCAGAACAAAACTTGATGAATTGTTTGGGGGCAAAATGTTTCATTTTGTCGATAGATTTTGTGTTAATAAGCTGAAAAAGAACTAATGAACTTTTCCTACAGGTGATTTGGTTATTTTTAATACTCTGAAAA
>JANQKN010000100.1 GCA_028281065.1 Flavobacteriaceae bacterium
TCGTTTAGCCCGTTTACAGAAATTACTTGGCTACCCAAGATGTTATATACCTGTAGGGAGTTGATAGGGTGGTTCTGTGATTCTAAAGTTATGGATTGGGAAGCAGGATTAGGGGTAATGCTAAGTTGTGCTTCAGTGAAATCCTCGTTGCCTAGCACATCTCCTTCTATTTTAAAGATAGTCCCTGTAATACTAACGATATAGAGCTCTTCATTAATATCCTCTCCAAAACCTACCCAGGTTCCCGGGTAGTTTCCGTGGTTTATGAAATTAAGTGAGCTGTCTACAGTTCCTATCATTCCGTCCAAGTCGGCAAAAATGTAAACATCCTGAAGGTCTGCATATATAGATCCGTGATATACATACCCGCCTATAACAGAGCCACCTGCATTCCAGGGATATTCAGCTACTGGGAAGGTGAGCTCACTTGGATCGGGACAATTTGTTAGATTAAAGGGGTCGGACCCTTCGTAGCATCGCCAACCGTAGTTTACTCCAGCTTCAGTTTGCGAAACACGGTTTACTTCTTCCACAGCATTTTGCCCAACATCACCTATCCATATGTTGTTGTTTTCATCGTCTATGGAAATACGGTACGGATTTCTCAATCCATACGCCCATATCTCGTCACGCCCGCTAGGATCTCCAACAAAGGGATTGTCGGGGGGAATACCATAATTATTTCCTCCATCTGGATTATCTATATCGATACGTAGTAATTTCCCGATCAACAAAGTTAGATTTTGCGCATTGTTGTCGGTATCGCCACCGCCGCCACCGTCTCCTAATGCAATATATAAGTAGCCATCGGTACCAAAGACAATACTTCCGCCATTGTGGTTACCCTGGGGCTGGTTTACGTTAAGGATTTCGAGTTCGGAACCAGCATCGGCAAGATCAGGATTTCCTGGATCTACCGAGAATCTTGAGATTTGGGTGTCTCCCGAAAGATCCGAATAGTGAACATAGAAATATCCATTGTTAGCGTAATCGGGGTGAAATGCGAGTCCTAACAACCCACGTTCCCCTCCAGAATTCACTATAGAGGAAATATTTAAAAAGGGAGTGGCATTTGTTGTGCCATCGGAGTTCAATATTTTGATGACTCCGCCCTGTTCTATAACAAATAAACGATCATCACCTGCATTATGAACTTCCAATGGGCTCGAAAACCCACTGGCAAATGAGGTAATGTTAATTGTTTGCGAATGTATCGCTGTAAAAACGAGCAAAGCAAGAAGAATTGGGGTATATTTTTTCATAACATTATTTTTATCGTTTCACTAAAGTAATGAAAATTAACCTATAGCACCTATTCCAACCAACTCACAATTTTCTCACACGCTTCGTCCAGCATTTGGTAAACATTCTCGAAGCCCTGATCCCCACCGTAATAAGGATCGGGGACATCCACATTTTCCCCTGGGAAAATTTCGTTCAATATAAGCTTCACTTTTGCTTTATCCTCTTCACTGTTTGCCAAACGGAGCACATCCCTGTGGTTGGAATTGTCCATGACAAAGATATGATCGTATTGTTCGAAATCGTAGGTAGAGAACTTTCGCCCCCTCTGGTCGGTAATGTCTAATCCATGTTTTTTGGCGATGGCAATACTCCTAGGGTCGGGGAGTTCACCCACATGCCAACCACCTGTTCCCGCAGAATCTACTTGAACTTTATTGGCATCTACTTTGGACTTTAAAATGCCTTCGGCTAAGGGCGACCTGCAGATATTGCCAAGGCAAACCATTAAAACACGGGTTTTCATAAAAGTACTTTTCTAAAAATTGATATAAAAAAAATCCTGCACAGGCAGGATCAATGATGGTTTGTTACAGCGTTAGCTTTTTGTTTAAGTCCTCCACATATTTCCGAAACTGCTTATCGGTACTCGACAGATTGTCCACGGTTTTGCAGGCATGCAAAACGGTAGCGTGATCCCTTTGTCCAATTTGGGAACCAATGGATGCCAAAGAGGCTTTGGTAAATTTTTTGGCAAAGAACATGGCCAATTGCCTTGCTTGTACAATATGGCGCTTCCTGGTTTTGGATTGAAGCGTTTCCACATCCATCTGGAAATATTCACTTACCACTTTTTGAATGTAGTCTATGGAAACCTCACGCTTGGTGTGCTTCACATAATTGTCTACAATCTTTTTGGCAAGATCGATGGTGATCTCCCTTTTGTTGAACGAAGAATGGGCAATCAACGAAATGATGGCACCTTCCAATTCACGGATGTTCGTCTTTATGTTATTGGCAAGGAACTCGATAATGTCTTCGGGCATTTCTACCCCATCCCTATAGAGTTTGTTCTTAATGATAGCCACGCGGGTATCATAATCGGGATGATTGAGCTCTGCGGAAAGTCCCCACTTGAAACGGGAGAGCAATCGCTGCTCGATATCGATCATGTCTACGGGTGCCTTGTCGCTGGTCAAGATAACCTGCTTGCCGTTTTGGTGCAGGTGGTTAAAGATGTGGAAAAATACATCTTGGGTTCCAGCCTTGCCAGAAAGCAGTTGAATATCGTCTACAATAAGAACATCGATGATTTGATAGAAGTGAATGAAATCGTTTCGGTTGTTCTTCTTTACGCTTTCTATATATTGTTGTGTAAATTTCTCTGCAGAAATATACAGTACCGTCTTTTCGGGATATTTGTCTTTAATGTCCACCCCAATGGCATGGGCCAAATGGGTTTTACCCAAACCAACACCCCCAAAGATAAGGAGTGGGTTAAACGAAGTCCCTCCAGGTTTGTTGGCAACTGCCAAACCAGCTGAGCGGGCCAAACGATTGGATTCACCTTCTAGGAAACTTTCAAAATTATAGCTTGGGTTAAGCTGCGACTCTATTTTTACATTGCGGATCCCGGGGATCACAAAAGGGTTTTTAAGCTCAGGGCTTTTGTTCTTAACAGGAACATCTACCTCTTGGGATCTTACTTGGGTTCGGTTCGCACTAGGGATTTTTTCCGTAAAGGGCTGCTTGTTGCCATAGGTGTTTTCCATCTTGATGATGTATACCAACTTGGCAGTATTGCCCAACTCTTTGGTAAGGGCTACCTTGAGCAATTTTACATAATGCTCTTCCAGCCACTCATAAAAAAACTTACTGGGAACCTGTATGCTAAGCGCATTGTCGGTGAGCTTTACTGCCTTAATGGGTTCGAACCAGGTTTTGTATGCTTGCGTAGAGATATTATCTTCAATAAAGGACAAGCAATTTTTCCAAACCAGTTCGGCAGTTTTACTCATAGTTGCGAATAGAGACTTAGTTAGTTAATTGTCTAGTTAAAAATCGGGAAAAGAAGACCTCGCCCTAACGATTTCTTAACAATGCAAATATGTGAACAAATAACTGAAAAAAAAAATGGTTTGGGTATTGATTTTCTAGTTTTTTTTTCTCATGTTATAGTTAAAATTGCGAGAGCCAAAAAGTCACCCTTTTTTAGCCAAAATTTTAGTGAAGAAAAATACTACCCAACTCCGCATACGTTATGGCGAAACCGACCAAATGGGCGTGGTTTATTACGGAAATTACGCACAATTTTTAGAACAAGGAAGAACCGAATGGCTACGCGAATTGGGCTTTTCTTATAAATGGATGGAAGAAAACAACGTGCAACTTCCTGTAACCCATTTAAGTGTGGATTTTAAATACCCAGCCCGTTACGACGACATTATCTATGTTACCACAATGTTAACGAAAATTCCTACTTTTAAAATTGAATTCGATTACGAAATCCATAATGAAGAAGGGAAGCTGTTGGCGACTGCAAAAACTACTTTGGTTTTTATAAACAGCACCACCAAAAAACTGATGAAAGCACCCGACTATCTCATTGAAAAACTGAGGGGTTAGCTTATCCAAATTACGGTTTTACCACATCACTATACAACCTGTTTTATAGTCACTTTGTAGGTGTTTTTGAAGAGCTCAAAAACGCGTTCCACATCTTTTTTTCGAACCGAAATTAGCATCTTGCATTTCAATTCCATTTCCTGGGATACAATCGTAATATTTTGCTCTTTTATCATCCGCATCACAACATTCATTTCTGGATAATCGAATTCCAAAATATATTCTTCGTCAATGGTTTTTTCGATAATTTCTGAAGCTTCCAAGGCCAATTGCGCACTGGTTCGGTAGGCTTGTATCAATCCACCCACACCTAATTTGGTGCCCCCAAAGTAGCGAACTACCACCACCAAGGTGTTGGTTACATCAAAAGCCTGTAATTGTCCATAGATAGGCATTCCTGCACTATTGGAAGGTTCTCCATCGTCATTAGCACGGTAACTGCTGTAGTCTTTTCCCAATTGCCAAGCATAACACCAATGCCTGGCTGTATGGTGCTCTTTTTTTAACCGATCGATACAGGATTTAATGTCCGCTTCTTCCCGAACAGGGAATGCATACCCAAAAAACTTACTTCCTCGATCCTTAAAGAGGGTTTCAGGGGATGGTTTACGAATGGTTTTGTACGTGTCTTTTATGGAATCCATTAGAGTTCTGCCAAAGCTACCAAGAAAATGCTAACGACGGCCAGAAAAATACCGAGCCAGTTTTTGGGTAACAACCGTTCCTTGAAAAGGACAATGCCCAAAAGCGTGGAGAGCATCACAATAAATACATTGTTTACCGTAAATATACCAGAACTTTCCATTAGACCACTGCGAAGCGCTTTTACCAAGAAGTAGATGGAAAAGTAATTGGGAATCCCCAAGGCAATCCCACCAATCACGTTTTTAAATTGAAATTGAATCTTCCCAACCAAACGAAGATAAATTAGGGTGATAATACCTATACAGGCTGCCGATCCAAACACAGTGGCCGAAAAAATAGGGACATCGGCTTCGGCAACGAAAGCCTCTTCCAAAAACTTAATGCTGGTGTCTATAATACCACTTCCTAGAAAAACCAATGCAGGAAGCAATAGTTGTCTTTTCCCCAACGAAGCCGTTTTGCCTTTTGCTGAAGTTAGGTATACAGCTACCAAGGCCAAGACAATACCCAACAATTTATAACCACCCAAGCTTTCCTTATAATAAAACAACCCAAAAAGGATGGGGACAACAACGCTCATTTTTGTGGCAACCGATACAACGGACAAACCACTTCGCTGCGTAGTGATAGCCATTAAATTAAAGACAAGTATAAATAGGGCTCCCAAAGCCAACGTATAGAAAAACCAAGAAGCGTTTGCGATCGAGGAAGCCGAAATGGTTCCGTCAAAATCGATAAAACCCGTTGCACAAGCTGTGATGTAGTTAACAACGATAGCCTGTAGTGTGTGGATTTTAAACCTATCGAAAAGCTTAAAGACCACAAAAATACACGTAGAGGCTAGTATGCTTAAAATTAATGGCGTCACAGGCTGGAGTTTTTAAATAAGGTTAGCAGGTCATCCTCGATGTTTTCTTCGTGTACAATCCTATGGGAGTTTAAACTAGGGGAGGGCAATCCTTTCCCAAAACGGACATTTCCTTCAAAAACCCATGCCTCGTCCCATATTCCCGAATCGATAAAGGTCTGTAGGGTTTGTGATCCCCCTTCTACAATAACACTCTGTAGGTTATGTGCATGAAGTACCGAACCGATTTGCTGGATCAGGTTCTCTGAAAAATCGATTTTTTCAAAAATCAACTGTTCTTGTTGTCCAGTTTCCTTTTCATTCAATATTATAGTAGAGGTCTCTTTGTTGAATACAGTGGCATTTTTTGGAATCCGTAGATTTTTGTCCAACACCACCCGAACCGGCGAACTGCCATTCCAAGAACGTGTGGTTAAGCTGGGGTTATCATCAAGGACGGTTTGGGTACCCACCAAAATAGCCTGTTCGTGAGCCCTCATTTGGTGCACACGTTG